>NZ_CAUVFT010000005.1:0-90973 GCF_963551295.1 uncultured Veillonella sp. | reverse complement strand
GCATCGATTGCGGTTCTTGCGAATCCGTTTGCCCAGTTTCTGTAATTTCCGCTGAGTAATCACAAATAAAATACGCCCCTCATTGAGGGGCTTTTTATTTTGCCTAAATTTGCGTAACTTAGTATAATAGGACTATTAAGAATTATATTATAGTAAGGGAGTTAATCTTGTTTTATACAGTACTTATCATTTGGTTATTATTGGACCAATTAACTAAATATTATGTAATGAATCATTTTTTGTTAGGTGAATCTTTGCCTGTTATTCCTAATGTATTTCACCTTACCTATATTATCAATCGTGGTGCAGCCTTTGGTATGTTAGCGAATCAACGATGGTTTTTCTTACTAGTAGCTATTATTCTATTAGCCGTTTGTGCCTTTTACTGGAAGCGACTAGCTAAGGGTCATTGGACTTTGCAAATCGGATCCGCATTATTAGTTTCAGGTGCTATTGGTAATGGTATTGACCGATACATGATTCATGGAGTAGTGGATTTTTTTGATTTCCGTATATGGCCTATTTTTAATGTAGCAGATATTGGTATTTGTATAGGTGTAGCTTTTGTTGTATTTTATTTATTTTCATTGAAAGAGGACCATGAATAACTTTCATTATTAGGGCTTTTTATAGATCATTGACTTGATTTGTCAATAAATATATATCTTATACTTGACTCAAAGAGGAATAGAGGATGAATGAATATATTGTAAGTGCTGAGCAAGAAGGCATGAGACTAGATGTATTTTTAACTGAACAGATGGAAGGATCTCGTAGCTATATTCAAAGTTTAATTAAAGGTGGTCATGTTATAGTAGGTGGTAAAGTAGGGAAGGCTAATCTTCGGCTTACACCTGATACTGTAATTCGTGTAGAAATCCCAGAGCCTGAATCGATTGAGGTTAAACCCGAGGATATTCCTTTAGATTATTTATATGAAGATCACGATATTGTTATTGTTAATAAACCTCGTGGCATGGTGGTGCACCCTGCAGTAGGAAATTATTCTGGTACACTTGTAAATGCTCTATTATTTCATTGTAAGGACCTATCAGGCATTAATGGTGAAATTAGACCGGGTATTGTGCATCGCTTAGATAAAGATACGTCTGGTGTTATGATGGTTGCAAAAAATGATGCAGCGCACATTGGCTTAGCGGAGCAAGTAAAAGCACATTCTGCAAGACGTACGTACTGGGCGCTAGTACAAGGTAATATTGTAGAAGAAAAGGGGACTATTAAGGCGCCTATTGGACGCCATCCTAAAGACCGTATGAAAATGGCTGTAGTCTTTGAAAACAGTAAAGATGCAGTAACTCATTTTAAGGTTCTTGAACGATATGGTCACCAAACATTGGTAGAATGTAATTTGGAGACTGGTAGAACCCATCAAATTCGGGTTCACTTTGCTCATATAGGGCATCCTGTCGTTAATGATCCATTTTATGGGTACCGCCGCATGGATTTTCCGATTGAAGGGCAAGTATTACATTCTAAATCGTTAGATGTTAAACACCCTATTACAGGTGAAGAGATGCATTTTGAAGCACCGATACCAGCTGATTTTAAGGCATGCTTAGAATTTGCTAAGACCTATCGTGAAGATAAACGAAAATAGTCTAAATGTTTACATTGATTGTTTAAGTACATATTTTTACTACTTGTTTGGATATAGGGGCATAGAACAATCCTATGTTGTAAAGGGCGTATATATGGAGAAGAAACGCTTATTAATGGATCAAGACGCTATAATGCGTGCGATTCGTCGTATTAGTCATGAAATTTTAGAACGCAATAAAGGTTTATCTAATGCGTTAATTGTAGGTATTGAACGGCGTGGTGTCATTTTGGCAAAACGTTTACAAGCTGAAATTGAGCGTATAGAAGGTATTCATATTGATTGTGAGTCTTTGAACGTTGCAGTGTATCGTGATGATCGTGATGCTCGTCCTAAAGAGGGAAAACCGTGTACGATTGATACAACGGAAAAGACAATTATCCTTGTAGATGATGTTTTGTATACGGGCCGTACTATTCGTGCTGCTTTAAATGCATTAATGACGGCTGGTAGACCTAGATCTATTCAATTGGCCGTTCTTGTCGATCGTGGTCATCGTGAGTTGCCTATACGAGCAGATTATGTGGGTAAAAATATTCCTACATCGCATCTTGAAAGCGTACGTGTTGCCGTCGTTGATCTGGATGGTGAAGAAGGGGTTACAATACAGGAATAACCTGTATTGTAACCCCTTTTTGAGTATTAGCATATAATAAGATGGTTTATCTTAATAATTATCTTAATAAACTTAAATTATTCGACTCTTATATTTATGTGCAGAATGTTTCTATCAGATTGAAGTTTTGCTTATCTTATGTATTGTGGCGTATAGGTGTAGTCCATATGGCCCATTCGTTTAACTTCATTATGTAAGCATAAGGCCTGTACGTCTGTAGCTAATGTATCGATTTGATGCATTGTTTGTCCTAACGTATTTAATTCATTAGGTGCTTTGGCCCATTTTTGAATAAGTGGTATTTCAAAAGTATTTCGAAGCCATTGACGACCTCTATCGTTGAAGGCCAGTAAACGAGCATATTGTGGACCTTCTTGCATAGCCCTTTGTAGTAAATCTTTTTGTATTCCTAAGGTGAGATAGGCTCCCATTCGTTGTAAACGTGCATAGGTATAGCGCTTTGATTTTATATGCTCCATAGCCAAGTTCCACGTAGGTTGTTGAGCTGCTTTAGACCATAAGTGTTCAATACCTTCGTTGAACTCCCCAAAGCTTTCTAGCTTGGTTGTTGATGTACGACGACTTAAGGAATGGATTATATCATAGTAGCGGTTATAGTTTACATAGGCGCCATTAGAAATTATATTAGTCATATCGTCTGCAATAGTCTTAGGAACGATTGACTGAAGTTGTAATTCTATTTTACGATTTGCTGTATTAAATTTTGTTGTTGTAGTTGCAGCTGAATTTACATTTGAATTTGCATTTGTACTTCCACTGGTCGTTGTATTCATATTTGTAGAAGTGAAGATACTATATTTATTGTATTTGTTACTACCTGTAGCCATATCTGTTATGAATTTACGCAATGCTGTACCAGAAGGGAAATCTTTTGTAATATTCGCTTCGTGATGATTTGATATGCGTAAGATTGGCATGTATTTTAAGGTAGGATGATAGTTAAGTCCTGCCCGAATATATTCAAGTCCTAATAGTGCATTGGGTGTGTTTAGTATCTCTGTATCGAGAGCTTTACGAAAGGCAGAGCCATAGGACATGCCTTCGTTAATATAGGTGCGCAATACTGCTTGAGTACTTTCACAATCCATACGTTTAGCTATATCTACGAGTGCATCTAGATTAGCCGTTTCAGAACCAAAGGAAAGGGCGTCGATATGTAAAGCTTTTACCATACGAATAGCACCTGTTCCAAAGAGTTGTGCGCTACCCAAAGAATAGAGCGTAGGTAGCTCAATAACAATGTCTGCACCACCGAGAATAGCCCAACGAGCACGATCAAATTTAGAAAAAATAGCAGGTTCGCCTCGTTGTACAAAGGAACCACTCATGATACAAATGCGCAGCGCATCTGAATGCTCTTGTGCTAAGGTATATAATTGATGGGCATGTCCATTGTGAAATGGATTATATTCACAGATAATACCGATTGTTTTCATAGTGTCTCCTTTCATTAGTGTTAGTGTAACAAAGCGAGGAAATACTGTAAACAACATTTCATTATATCTAAATTAAAGGCTTATTTAGATAGGTAATATTGTGTGTAAATATTAAGTTTAGTATAGATTTTCTTGTCTCTATAGGCTATAATTAACTGTAAATGCTGAATTGATGTGAGGTATATGATGAAACAAAATTGGAAACGCACATTACAAGGGGCTCTACTCGGTGTTGCTCTACTAGCAATGGCGGGATGTGGCTCAAATAATGTAATGGATACATATAGTTTTGGCCATCAAGTTATCCGTGTTGGTCAATCTGAGATTACCATTGCTTTGCCTTATGAAATGGGTAAAAGCACAAAAAATATGACTGATGATGGATATCCAATCGATATTTATGGATCCGTTACAGAGCATATGGTGATTGAAGTTGAAGCTTTGCGTGCTGGTGATAACAAGCCATTGCCTACGGTTGATGAGTTTTTGAATCGTAGTAAGTCTGAGTTCACTAAGATGGGCGCAACCATCAAGGAAGAATCTGTAGCTTTACAAGGTACATCTGCAAAGAAGCTTGATGTGACGTATACAACACAAGGGCAAACATTTAGATTTTCTCAATACGTATTCTTAGATCATGGCGTATTGTGGAATATAATCTATCAATATCCTGAAAAGGATCAGGTAGGTGCTGATATCAGCAAAGAAATTCAAAACAAGATTCAAGTTACACAACAGAAAGAGGGTTAATCGATGAACGTATTAGTAGTTAACTGCGGTAGTTCTTCCTTGAAATATCAATTACTTGATATGACAACTGAAACAGAATTGGCAAAAGGCCTTTTTGAAAAGATTGGTGATCAAGATGCTATTTTCACTCACAAACGTCCTAATGCAGATAAATTAGAACGCGTTGAGCCAATTTTGAACCATAAAGAAGCGCTTCGCATTTTGCTAGATATTTTAGTTGATGCTGAATTTGGTGTTATCTCTTCCATGGATGAAATCGATGCTGTAGGTCACCGTGTAGTACACGGCGGTGAAAAATTTGCTGACTCCGTATTGATTACACCAGCAGTTATGGAAGCGTTGGAAGAATGTGCTTCTCTTGCACCATTGCATAACCCACCAAACATTCAAGGTATTGAAGCTTGTGAAGCGATTATGCCAAATGTACCTCAAGTTGCTGTATTTGATACTGCATTCCATCAAACTATGCCAAAAGAAGCATATATGTATGCGCTTCCTTACTCTTATTATGAAGATTATGGCATTCGTCGTTATGGCTTCCATGGTACATCCCATAAATATGTAGCACAACGTTGTGCAGAATTAATGGGTAAACATATGACTGATCTTCGTATCATCACATGTCACTTGGGGAATGGTTCCTCTGTGGCTGCTATTAAAGGTGGTCGCTCCATCGATACTACAATGGGCTTCACTCCATTGTCTGGTTTGATCATGGGTACTCGTACAGGTGATATTGACCCTGCTATCGTACCATTCTTGATGGAAAAAACAGGTATGACCTATGAAGAAATTGATAGAGTTATGAATAAAGAATCCGGTGTATTAGGGATTTCTGGTGTATCCAATGACTTCCGTGTGATTGAAGAAGCTGCTGCTAATGGCAATAAACGCGCACAATTGGCATTGAACATGTTCCATTACAAAGTTCGTCGTGTAATCGGTGCCTTTGCTGCTGTTATGGGCGGTGTAGATGCTATCATCTTTACCGCTGGTATTGGTGAAAACGGTATTGGTAACCGCGATGCAATCTGTAATGGTTTGGAATACTTAGGTACTCGTATTGATTCTGAACGCAATAATGTTCGTGGTAAAGAACAAGAAATCAGTGCTGATGGCTCTAAAGTTAAAATTTTCGTAATTCCTACAAACGAAGAAATCATGATTGCTCGTGATACTCAACGTATTACTGCAGCATTGAAAAAATAATATAGTTCGTATCTGAACCGAGTGACTAATAGAGTCATAAAACCCCGCCTATATCTTAGATATGGACGGGGTTTTTGTAGTTTTTGTGCATAGAATATCTTATAATAGTATGTATAGTTATTAATTAGTGATTTCTTTTAAAGGGGTAAAGCATGACGGTATTATATGAAGAAAAATCTCAGCGCACCAGAAGTGCAGAGTTATTGGTAGTATTTTTTGTAATTTTATTACTGTGTGCAGCAGTTTATACAACGTATCGCAGTATTCAATTACATACGATTTTATTAGCTGAGTACTTTATTGAATTTATGGCCATCGTTGTCATGGTTAAACAGGCTGTTAGTCGATATACCTATATTTTGACAGACACAAAACTCGTCATAGAAGAATCCTCTATTTTCAGAAAACGTCATTTTGAAGTAGATTATGACATGATTGATGGGGTGTTCAAGTTTGAACGTGAGTTGTTGACAAATATTAAATACCGCTATAAATATAGAAAATGCTCTACCTCTGATCCGCGTCCTATTTGGTCCCTTGTGTATTCTATTGTAGATGGAAATAAGATTAAAAATGGCCGTTTGCTGTTGAAAGCAGAGGATAGATTTTTTGAAATTTTAGAAGAACATGTACCTGGTCGTATTCGCGTACCTCAAGCAGATATCGTATTTTATGCAGCTGTGCGAGCTGATGCGGTGAAGCATGGGGAAGATGTACAAGAATATTATGAAAAATTAATTTCTTCTGAAGAAGATAAAGAAACAACTATTTAAGGGACGGTCAGTTTTAGGGTAATAGGTAGATATAACTTTTGTGCACCAAGAATTTTATGTACAAGAATTTTAATGTAAAGGAGTGTATATGGCTGGATTATATTTGGCGAGCCAATCACCACGTAGAACTGAATTATTAACACAGGTCGGGATTGATCATACTGTTGTATCTAGTACTTATGAGGAATCTAATGAAGGTTACGACAACCCTATTGAAATGGTGAAAGCCCAAGCATTAGGTAAGGCTCGTTGTGCTGTAGGTGTTCCGGATGGAAGTATTGTGTTAGGAGCAGATACTATTGTTGTCCTTGATAATAAAGTATTAGGTAAACCTTATGATGAGTCTGATGCACGCCATATGTTGGAGCATTTATCGGGTAGAGCGCATTCTGTAATTACTGGAGTCGCGTTACTCATCAAAGGAAAAGAGGTAGTTTTTTACAATGAAACAAAGGTCTATTTTAAATATTTAGCACCTTTTGAAATCGAGTCTTATATTGCTAGTGGGGAACCGATGGATAAGGCTGGAGCTTATGGCATCCAAGGAAAAGGCGCACTATGGGTAGATAAAATAGAGGGTTCTTATACTAATGTGGTAGGGTTACCAGTTGAACATGTATACGATGAACTTTGCAAGGCGTTAGGGGCTAAATAACACTAGCGCATCAGATGAATCGTGTTATAATTGGCTGTGCTGTGCTGTGCTGTGCTGTGCTAAATAAATTTTAAGAGAGTAGATGTGTTTGTTGCTTGATTTACAAATGGTGTTATCTATTTGAATGGAGAGATTCTATGGAAGTACCAACAGTAAGTGTAAAAGATATGTTACCATTCCAGCGACCTCGAGAAAAATTTCTCGCCTTAGGTCCATCACATATGGCGATGGAGGAGTTGTTGGCTATTTTATTACGCACAGGGGTAAAGGGGCAATCTGCGATTTCTTTGGCAAGTGATATCGTACAATCCTTTGATGATGGTGTTTATGGTCTTAACCGAATGACCGTAGATAATCTGATCAAAATCAAGGGTATTGGTAGAGATAAAGCAGTGACGCTATGTGCAGCACTTGAAATGGGTAGGCGATTAGGGGAGTTAAAGATTAAAGAGACTTATGAAGATTTTTCGCAACCTTTTGTAATAGCTCAATATGTGATGGAGCGACTGCGTCACGAAGATGTGGAACATGTGTGGGCGGCCATGCTAACATCTCGAAATAAACTTATTCAGTTGGAACATATCTCTAATGGTGGATTAGTATCAAGTCTTGTAGAGCAAAGAGCAGTATTTAAAAAAGCTATAGCATGCAATGCGGCGGCTATTATTCTGATTCATAACCACCCGTCAGGCGATAGTAGACCAAGTGATGAAGATATACGGCTAACGAAAATGTTTGTTAGTGCTGGCCAATTTATGGGGATTCCTGTACTCGATCATATCGTTATAGGGGATAATGAATTTACGAGCCTCAGCGAAATTGGCAAATTGAGTTGAATAGAATTTAAATTGGATAGAAAATAAATTGAACATAAAATAAACTGAATAGAAAATAGATTGAGTAGAAATTAAACTGAATAGGATTAACAAAAAGCACTTGTTTTGATAGGAATTCTCCTTTGCTGGATATTAGTAAAGGGATGGTGATATATCATTTTTAATGAGTGCTTTTTACTATTTTATATGAGACTTTATGGATGAAGTTATAAACACTTTATGGATGAAGTTATGTAATTTTTATGTATGACTTATGAGTACAGGAATTATGCATTATCAGTGCTTTTAACAGAAGGAAAGGTACTGATATCAATGGAAAAAGTCGCGTTATATATGGTAAAATGGAATAATGATGTAATGAAGGAGAAATTACTATGAGTTCCATTTTACCTACTCTAGGAAAAGATGTAAGTATAGATATTGGTTCCATACAAACGCGCCTCATGGGGGGGACGCGAGGGACTGTTATAAGCGAACCATCGATTATAGCAACTGATACAAAACAAGAAAAAGTAGTAGCCGTTGGTGATGAAGCGGCGCGCCTCGTATTACGCATGCCTGATATGTGGCGTCCGTTAACGCCTTTAAAGGATGGATTTATAGTTGACTATCGCGTTATGCATACTATGCTTAGCTACTTTCTTAATAAGGTGTCTAATGCATTGCGTCGAGCTCGCGTTGTCGTAGGGGTTCCTTGTGGGATGACTGATGTTGAGCAACGAGCCATGATGGATGCTGTTATTCAAGCTGGTGCTAGAGAGGTATTTCTTATCGAACGACCTGTGGCGGCTGCTATTGGTTGTGGTGTGCCTATCTTTGAAGCGCAAGGATCTATGGTCATTGATATCGGCGGTGGCACTATTGATATGGGGATTGTTTCTTTAGGTGGTATCGTGGATAGCAAAACAATTCGTTTTGGTGGTTCTGATATTAATAATGCCTTATTGCGCTATGTGCGTGAGTGTTTTGGCATTATCGTATCTGATGAAACTATAATAGATATTAAGCATACATTAGGAACAGCTGTCGCTCCTTTAGAGGATGCAGAGTATGCCTTTCAAGGGCGCGATATGATGAACGGCTTAGGTAGACGTTGTGTGATTCATCAATCTGAAGTGTACCAAGTTATAAATGAATGTTTGATAGGGCTCTTGGATGAGGTTAAGCAAATGATTCGTGCTACTGCACCAGAAATCGTGGCTGATATTATGCAACATGGCATATGGCTTACTGGCGGTACAGCAAGACTATCTGGTTTAGCGGACCGGATTGGTACTGAATTAGGGGTACCTGTTCATGTTCCTGAAGCACCTGAAACAAAAGTTGTGGTAGGCCTTAATGGGGCCTCATCTGATTTAGTGAGCTTATCGCGTTTTATTGTAAATTCTAAGAATAGAAAGGGCCGAGATTAGCATGATACAGTCAGATAAAAAGTTAATTATCATCGTTGTCATTGGTTGTATCCTAATGGCATTGCTCGGCTTTGCGTGGAAGCAACGGACTAGTATTCCCTTTGTTACGGTTACCCTCGAAGGAATTACAACGCCTTTCGCTTATGGGTCAGCCCGTTTATTAGAGGGCGTTCAAACTAGCTTTACAGTACTTAATAATGCTATCTTTTCTACTATTGAAAGTGAAGAGGAAGTTGCTCGTAAGGCTGCATTGGAACAAAAGGTAGTTAACTACGATGAAGTAGTGGCAGAGAATATTCGTCTTCGTCAGCTTTTAAACTATAAAAGTAGCCATCCAGAATTCTCCATGACCTTAGCGGGTATCATTACAAAGGATTACGGTACTTGGACAAATACTTTCACCATTGATAAAGGGAGTGAAGAAGGTATGGCAGTCAATATGGCTGTTGTTGTACCTAGTGGTGTCGTTGGTTTTATTACAGATGTGTATCCGCATTCTGCTCGCGTTCAAACCATTCTTGATCCGCGTAGCGCAATAGGTATCCTTGTACAACGACCTGAATCTCGTTTGTCTGGCGTTGTAAAAGGTAATGGAAATACACCTCGTACACCTTCTATGGTAAATATTGCTCGCGATGGGGACGTATTGGTAGGGGATAAGTTGATTACCTCCGGTTATGGTGGTATTTATCCAAAAGGTTTACCTGTTGGCAACGTGCAATCTATCGAAAATGATTCGGAAGGATTTGTTAAAAATGCGGTAGTCACACCGAGTGTAGACTTTTATCGTTTAGAAGAAGTTTTTGTGCTTACCTCGTCTTCTCTAAGTGCACCACAAAAACCAGAACTTGAACCTAAACTTGTACCTCAAACACAACGAGATCAAGTAGAGGGGGCAAAGGGGGCCGTTAAACAATGATGCGTCTAGCTTTAGCTCTCTGTGGATTTTTAATATATTTTATACAAGCGCAATTATTGCCTACTATTTTCCATACAAATTGGTTACCAAACTTAATTTTGACGATAATTGTTATGATTACTTTATTTAAAGGTCGTCGTATGGGGTTGATATCTGCTGTTATTGGAGGTATCGTACACGATGTATTGATATCTAACTTTTTTGGGCTCCATCTATTCCCTTACGTAATTGTGGTATACCTATTATCTGCCGTAAAGCATCGTATCTATGAAGAACGCTGGTATTGGTCTAGCGGTATAGTATCTATTTGTACATTGCTAGATGGCGTTATTCGTAGCTTTATGATATTAGCTAGTGGTGGCGATTTGCACTTTGGCCTATACTTGTGGCATATGGTATTACCCGTGATGTTCTGGAATGGCTTGTTAGGCGCTATTGTACATGGTTTGTTATGGCGCAAGAATGATGAACAAGAAGGTTATATTTGGTAAGAATTAAGGGGGTGAAAGAGTGCTTGAAGGCCTCTATAAACGAAGAAAAACGAATCGCTTTGATGTACTCTTTTACATTGTAGCCGGCATATTTATAGTCTTGGCATTACGTCTGATGACATTGCAAATCTTGTCTGGTGGTTATTACCAAGCTAAGGCAGAAGGTAACCGTTTGCGCATGGTATCCATGACAGCTGCTCGTGGTATTATGTACGATCGAAACGGTCAAATCTTAGTAGGCTCTAGACCGGCATACACCATCTCAATTTTGCCTACAGGCAAGGCTTTGGACGAAGGTGAAGTTGCTAAGTTGGCAGCCTTGCTAAAAATGAAGTCAGAAGATATTACAAAAAAGGTAAATGATCATAAATATGGTTATGAGCCAATTCGTATTGCTAGTGATATTTCTATGGATGTAGTTACAACCATAGAAGAGCATCGTCATGAATTACCAGGTGTTACCATAGATGTAGAACCACTTCGTTATTATCCATATGAAACGATGGCTTCTCAGCTCTTTGGTTATGTGGGTGAAGTGAGCGAAGAAGAATTAGAAGAGCTAAAACAGCAAGATCCAAATACCCTTATTAGTGGTGGTACTATTTTAGGCCGTTCTGGCCTTGAGAAATTATATGATTCCATCTTGCGTGGCACTGATGGTGGTAAACAGGTAGAGGTTGATGCTACAGGCCGACCGGTTGCGGAGGTAGATAGAAAGCATACAGTGCCTGGAGCTAATATCCATTTGACAATAGATGCAAATTTACAAAAGGCTGCTGAAGAAGCTGTTAAGAACCAATTAGAACAGTTGCGTGCCCAAGGTATTCCAGCTCAAGGAGCTGCTGTAGTAGCAATGGATCCCAATACGGGTGCCATTTTGGCTATGGTCAGTGCGCCTGAATTTAACCCTAACTGGTTCGCGAAAGGGATTACAACTGCGCAGTGGAATCAATTGAATAATGATAAGAACCATCCGTTTGATAATAAGGTTATTTCTGGTGAATATCCACCAGGTTCGCCGTTTAAGATTATCACTGGTACGGCGGCTTTAGACCTTAAAAAGGTTACCCCTGAAGAAATGATTTTTGATAGTGGTAAACATTGGCTTATCGATAAACGAAATGCAGAGGGCGAAGCATTGGGGTGGCTCAACTTTAATAAAGCTCTTGCAAAATCAGATAATGTTTACTTCTATGAAATGGGCAATCGCGTTGGCATAGAAGGACTTGTAAAATATGCTGGCTACTTTGGTATTGGTGAAAAGACCGGCATCAATCTTGTTGGTGAGGCCTCTGGTAATATGGCAAGTCCTGCTTATAAACGCAAAGTGTATGATGAAGATTGGTATTTAGGTGAAACCTTTGATGCGGCCATAGGTCAGTCTTTTACCTTGGTGACGCCATTACAAATGGCTGTTATGCTCAGTGAAGTAGCAAATGGTGGCATTAAATACCGCCCATATGTGGTGAGCCGTATTGATAATAAGGATGGTACGCCAAAAGAAATCTTTGGCCCAGACAAACTCGGTATTTTACCTGTACCAAAAAATATTATGGATCTTGTTCGCGAAGGCTTGCGTGACGTTACTAATGAAGGTGGTACAGCAGGGGAGTTGTTTAAGGGATTCCCTATTGATGTAGCTGGTAAAACGGGTACTTCAGAGAATGCACATGGCAGAGATCACGGCTGGTTTGTCGCCTATGCACCATATGATAAGCCACAAATTGTAGTGGTTGCACTTGTTGAGCAAGGTAGCTTTGGTGCTGGGTCGGCAGGGCCTATCGTACGAGATATATTGGCTGCGTACTTCAATGTACCAGTGAATAAGAAATCTAATGATGCAAATAGTAAAGGTAATAAAGAAACCGCTGCGGGAACAAGCTCTAATAATGGGCAAAAACCTCAGAATGCGGTAACTAGTGGGCAACCAAGAAAGGATTAGTATGGGCGAGATAATCGGCATTGTATCTGGTAAGGGTGGCGTAGGTAAGACTACGATTACTGCTTGCTTGGGTTCAGCCTTAAGCTATGCAGGGCATCGCGTATTGCTTTGTGATGGAGATTTTGGATTGCGCGACTTAGACCTTGTGTTAGGTGTGGCAAATGAAATTATTTACGACGCACTAGATGCGAGCAAAGATAAAGATTATACGGATGATGCTATCGTATCAATTGCTGAAAACTTAGATTTTCTACCAGCCAGCCAAAGTGCTCGTTGGGAAGATATAGGTCGTAAGAAATATAAAAAATTAGTCTGTCGCCTCTGTGAGGAATATGATTATATTTTAATCGATGCTCCTGCTGGTATCGGCAAGGGCATAGAGGCTATTTTAGAATTAGTAAATCGCTGTATCGTAGTGACACATCCATTATGGGTGTCCTTACGTAATGGGGCACGCATGATTCAAGTATGTCAGGAGCATAATATTCGTGATTATGCCATTGCTTTTAACGCGGTACCTATCGACGGAGAGGATATCAATTTATATGATATGTTAGATGTTCTTCGCGCTGAATATGTAGGGGCTATAATCCCTTATGATGAGGATGTTCTGACCTATACACAAGATGGTCGTTTGTTAGAATTTGTTTCTAGTGAACTAAAAGCTATGTTAGCACCTCTTGTAGATTATGTAACGACCGGTGATTGTTGGGAAGACTACGATGTACAAAAGCACTTTGATGCTTATGTAAGTAAGAAAAAAGCATCTAAGGAGCAAGCTAGCACACCAAGTCTTGCGACAGTAGGTGATTCTACTTTTGATGATTTTAACAATGTTCATTACATTAATCGTGGTGGTTGGACCACGCATTGCTTGTTGGTGCAAGGTAAACAAAGCTTGTGGCGCCGTAGCAAGTTGAAATAGGTGATATGATGTGGCGTAAAATATGGACAGATAGTGATTGGATTATCATCATATGTACTATATTACTTGTCGGAATTGGTCTTACAGCTATTGGTAGTGCTACCCATGTGAATCACGAGGCTATTGGTTTTGGTAGTCTAGTGATAAAACAACTCGTATTCTTTTTAGCAAATATAGCTGTCGTTATAGGTATGCAATTTCTAGATTACCATCGTCTTAAAGGGTGGGGGAATATGATTTATGTGATTACCATGCTTATGTTAATCGCAGTCATGGTAGTTGGTACCTCCGCACTAGGTGCCCAGCGTTGGATTCAATTGGGGCCAATAACTATTCAGCCTTCAGAGTTTTCTAAACTACTGATGATTATCTGTATGGCTAAAATGCTAGAACCGCGCATTGGCAAGTTAGATACCTTTAAATCCCTATTGATGCCAGTGTTATATGTAGGGATTCCTATCCTACTTGTATTCTTACAACCTGACTTGGGGACATCCCTCGTATATATTGCTATATTTGTAGGGATGCTCTTTATATCTGGTATCAAAACAAAGCTTATAAAAATCATTGCGAGTGTGACTTTATTCTTGATGCCTTTGGGTTGGTTTGTGCTAAAAGAATATCAAAAACAACGTATTCTAGTATTTTTAAATCCAGATATTGATCCTTTTGGTTCTGGCTATCATATCATTCAGTCTAAGATTGCTATCGGGTCGGGTATGATTTTTGGTAAAGGTATCTTTAATGGCACTCAAAGTCAGTTGAACTTTTTACCAGAAAATCATACGGACTTTATCTTCTCTGTAATTGGCGAAGAATTTGGTTTTGTGGGATGCATTGTAGTATTGCTATTATTGTTTATGCTTATTTATCGCAGTATTCAAATAGCATATACCTGCAATGATAATTTTGGTATGTTATTAGCAACGGGTATCGGTACGATGTTTGCCTTCGAGGTGCTCGTAAACGTAGGCATGACGATTGGTATCATGCCTGTAACAGGGATTCCATTGCCATTCCTTAGCTATGGCGTTAGTGCGCTAACAACTAATATGCTGAGCATTGGTATTTTATTAAATATCGCTAGACAGCGGACAAAATATATATTTTAATATCCTTTTATAGGATTGATTGTGAAAGAAGTCTTTCATTAAAGACGGAGGATGTATGATTCAATTAGATACGTCATGGTTACAACATGTCCAAAAGCCAGCTCGTTATACGGGCGGCGAATACAATAGTATCGTGAAAGATCACAGTACTGTTGATGTAACTATGGCTTTAGGTTTTCCCGATGTGTACGAAGTGGCCATGAGTCATTTGGGCATCAAGATTTTGTATGGTCTCGTAAACCGTCGTGAAGATGCGGTAGCAGAGCGCGTATTTGCACCGTGGCATGATATGGAAGAGGAAATGCGTAAGCGTAATATTCCATTATTTTCCTTAGAAACACGTACGCCTATTAAAGACTTTGATGTGTTAGCATTTACACTTCAATATGAAATGAGCTTTACAAATATCTTGAATATGCTCGACTTAGCAGGTGTTCCAATGTATGCTAAGGACCGCGATATGGATTTTCCTTTGCTCGTATGCGGTGGCCCATGTGCCTTTAACGTAGAGCCTATTGCTGAGTTCTTTGATATCGTATCCCTCGGGGAATCTGAAGAGTGGGGTGATGAGTTTATCGACCTATTCAAAGCAGAAAAAGCGAAAGGCTTCCCAGGTGGTAAAGAAGGCTTCTTGCGCAAAGTAGCTCAAATTCCTGGTACCTATTGTCCAGCTCTATACGATGTTGAATATACAGAACAAGGCGATTTTAAATCGATTATGCCGCGTTTTGAAGACGTACCAGCAGCCGTTGAGAAACGTATTATAGAGGATGTAGAGAATGTATTCTATCCAACAAAGCCTGTAGTACCATTCCTTGATATTGTTCATGACCGTGCAGTTCTTGAATTGTTTCGTGGTTGTACTCGTGGTTGTCGTTTCTGTCAGGCTGGTATGCTATATCGTCCTGTCCGTGAAAAGACACCAGAACGTTTGTTGCAAATTGCTAAAGATACGATTGCCAATACTGGGTACAATGAAATATCCTTGATGAGTTTAAGCTCTGCAGACTACTCCAAATTACCTGAGCTTGTAGATATGCTCATGGAAGAGTTTAAAGATAAACAAGTTAGTGTTAGCTTACCGTCCTTGCGTATCGACAGCTTCTCTATTGATATTGCGAAAAAGGTACAGCAAGTGCGCAAGAGCGGACTTACCTTTGCTCCTGAAGCAGGTACGCAACGAATGCGTGACGTTATCAATAAAGGCGTTAGTGAAGAAGACTTATTGGCGGCCTGTACTAATGCTTTCAAATCTGGCTGGAATACAGTTAAATTATATTTTATGATGGGCCTTCCTACAGAAACAGACGAAGATTTGGCTGGTATTGCAGATCTTGCTTACAAGGTACTCGATTTACACCGTGAAATTACAGGGAAGCGAAATGGTTCTGTAACGGTGAGCGTATCCTTTTTCGTACCAAAAACACATTCTCCATATCAATGGTATGGTCAACAAGATGTGGAGGAAATCCATCGTAAACAACGTTACTTAAAGTCTCTCATCAATAATCGTAATATTTCCTACCACTACCATGATGGTTATACTGGTTACATGGAAGCCGCTTTTGCTCGTGGGGACCGCAGATTGTCTAAAGTTCTCGTAGAGGCTTGGAAGGCAGGTTGTAAATTCGATGGTTGGACCGAGTTTTTTAACTATGAAACTTGGTTGAAAGCATTTTCTGACTGCGGATTGGATCCTGCATACTATGCACGTCGCACCCGTGATTTCGATGAGCCATTGCCTTGGGATCATTTAGATTGCACTGTAAGCAAAGCCTTCTTAAAACGCGAGTGGGAACAAGCAGTAGAAGCGAAGCTTACAGGCGATTGTCGTCGAGCTCCATGTAAGGGCTGTAATGTATGTCCAGAGCTCAATACAGCTATTATTGACTATAAGGAGGGTGGCAGAGTTGAAAAAGTTACGTTTGGCCTTAAATAAGGGCGAAGAATTACGATTCCTGTCACACCTTGATTATGCTCAAGCTGTAGAGCGGATGATACGTCGAGCAGAAATTAAAATGGCGTATTCTGAAGGGTTTAACCCTCACATGAAAATTAGCTTCTCCTCTGCACTCGCCTTAGGCGTAACCGCAGCGGCTGAATATATCGATATGGATGTGCTTGAAGAGGATAGTTTAGAGTCCATTATGGACCGTTTAAACCGTGTAGCGCCTCCTGGTCTTGAGGTTCTAGATGGTAAAGAAATGCCTGAAAAGGTGAAAAAGATGATGGCCATCTGTAACTTTGCTATCTATGAGGTAACAGGCCCTGTGACAGATGAAAATGCTGATTGGGCTGCGTTACTCAAACCTTTTAATGAAGCAATGGAAATTTCTTATGAAAAGGTAACACCTAAGAAAACTCGTACCATTGATGTAAAAGAGTTTGTAAAAGAACCGATCGTAGCCTCTGTTAAAGAGGGTATGGTGACCCTTACAATGGGCATCGGCATTTATCCGCAAGGTACAATCAAACCTAGTGAAGTGTGGAACTTAGGCAAGGATCAATATAATTGGCCTATTACTTCTGGCTACGAAATTCATCGTAAAGCAATTATGGTAGAAAACGAAAAAGGCCGCTATACGCCTTTAGAGATTAATTACTAATTAATTTAGATGACAAAGAAGGGAGGGATAGGATGCATAAAATTTTGGTCAATGTTATGCGCGAAGAAATTCGTATGGCTGTTATCGACGAAGAAGGCCAGCTAGTGGACTTTGTCTTGGAGCGTACCGATGAGTCTCATATGGCAAATCATATGTACAAAGGCACAGTAAAGAACGTATTAAATGGTATGCAAGCGGCCTTTGTTGATATTGGGGGCTCTCAAAATGCGTATTTGAACCTTCAACAAGGGAAGGAACAGAAAATTTTGCCACGCTTATCTGTAGGGCAACAAATTCTCGTTCAAGTAGTGAAAGAAGAAATGCTCGGTAAAGGTGCCCGCGTGACTGCAGACGTCAGTTTGGCTGGTCGTTTTATGGTACTATTACCATATTCTGAAGGCATGCATATTTCCAAGAAAATTACAGATGAAACCATGCGCAGTAAACTACAAGAATTGGCAGCCTCTTATGTACAAGAAGGTTGCGGTTTTATTATTCGTACTGCGGCAGCTAAGGCTAGTGCTGATGAAATAGGTCGTGATATGGACTACTTGTGGTGGACCTGGCAACATGTGTTGAAGCGCTTTAAGGTGGCGAAGAGCGGTACTGATTTATATAGTGACGCGGATTTTTGGTTCCGCCTTGTTCGGGACTATGCGCATCGCAATGTAGAGGAAATCATCGTTGATTCCGATATGGGTGAAGGTCGATTGATGGATCTCTTAGGTCATGGACCTACGTCTCAACAAATTAAAGTAACACGTCATCGCGATAGTACACCTATATTTAAGGCAAACCACATTGAACCGCAATTAGAAGATCTTATCTCTCGCGATATTAATCTTCCTTCTGGAGGTTCAATCCGTATCGATCATACTGAAGCTCTTACCGTGTTTGATGTAAACTCTGCTCACTATACTGGTAAGTCTAATAAGCTGGAAGATTTAGCTTTCACAGTCAATAAAGAGGCGGCAAAAGAAATCTGTCGTCAATTGCGTTTGCGCGATATTGGCGGTATCATTGTGGTCGATTTCATCGATATGAAAGATAAAGAGCATCAACAAGAATTGTTAAAATTGTTGGGGGTACAAGCTAAGTTAGATAAAATGAAAACTGTTGTATGCGGCATTAGTTCGCTTGGCCTCGTAGAGATGACCCGAAAGCGAGCTCGCCAAGGCTTGCAAACCTTGATGTTTGATACATGCCCTCAATGCGGTGGTACGGGCTATATGTTGTCAGGCCGCACCGTGTATATGCAGATTGTGCGTCGTATCCGCGAGTTATTTAAGTCGGGACGTATTAAAACGAATCTAGAAATCGAAGTTCATCCGGAGGTAGCTCAATATTTAACAAAGGCTGTTCTCGTGGATTTGGGTGAGTCTATAGGGCGCAAGATTTCTATTGTAGTAAATCCACAAATTAGCCGTGAAGGATATTCCTTGATGGCTGTCACTGAATAATATGTAGTTTGTTTATAGAGGAGTACCGTGTCTGTATTTGAAATTATATTAATTAGTATAGGCCTAGCGATGGATGCCTTTGGTGTATCTATCGGTAAGGGGCTAACAATGCCCGTAGGCGAGAATGGCCGTAAGGTAACCTTGGCATTTCTTTTTGGTTTGTTCCAGTTTCTTATGCCTCTTATTGGTTGGCTCATCGGTCGTCAATTTATCGATGTGATTGCTGATTGGGACCACTGGATTATCTTCGGACTTCTTGGTTATTTAGGTATCGCTATGATCAGAGAGGGACTTAGCGATGATGATGAAGATGACGATGATAAGCAATTCTTGGGTGTCTGGGAAATGATGATGCTCTCCGTAGCGACTAGCCTTGATGCGATGGCTGTAGGGTTGACCTTTGCATTCTTGCCTATCAATGTATGGGAAGCATCTACGATGATTGGTGTTATTACCTTTGGTATATCTTTAGTGGGTGTTTACTTAGGTAAATTTATGGGCCGATTTGTTGGAAAATATGCAGATATAGTAGGTGGCGGTGTATTGATTCTCATCGGTACAAAGATACTTTTACAACATCTTGGGATTATTGGGGAATTTTAAGGTATATATATATATATGAAAGTGTCAGAAACTGAGCGGATTCTGTTGATTTTTGTTTGACATGACTGTGTAAATAGTATATACTATATCAGTATTAGTTCGGTTTACTGAACTTTGCAATCCGCGTGAAACAGGTTTAAACGCCCGACCGAAGTTCGGGTCGGGATACCGAATTCAGCGAGTTCGATAACAAGGAGGTGTTCTCATGTACGCAATTATTAAAACTGGTGGTAAACAATATCGCGTTGCTGAAGGCGATGTAATTACTATCGAAAAATTGGAAGCAGCTGCTGACGAGTCCGTTACATTCGAAGAAGTTTTGACTGTAGTGAATGACGGCGACGTTAAAGTTGGCGCTCCTCTTGTAAACGGTGCAAAAGTTACAGGTACAGTTCTTGAGCATGGTAAAGGTAAAAAAATCTTAGTATTCAAATACAAAGCTAAATCCAACTACCGTCGTCGTCAAGGCCATCGTCAACCGTTCACAAAAGTTCGTATTGAATCTATCCAAGCTTAATTATGGTTTCCATTGGAATCCAGCGGAATAGTGATGGTCAAGTAGTTGGTTGTCATATGTCCGGTCATGCAGGATATGATGAACATGGCTTCGATATCGTATGTGCCGCAGTGTCCGCCTTATCGGCATCGGCAATGTTAGGACTCACCCAAATTGCTCGACAAGAAGGGGAGTATACGAATAGCGAAGGTCAATGTGATATAGTTCTCTCTGGTACGATTAATCAGAGTGGACAGGATATTCTGGGGACTATGCTTCTCGGTTTGGAGGAAATTAGCCGTCAATATCCAGAGTTTGTCCAAATTCACGAAATATAGGAGGTGAACTTAATGTTTACTTTTGATTTGCAATTGTTCGCACATAAAAAAGGTGTGTCCAGTACTCGTAACGGTCGTGACAGTGAATCTAAACGTCTTGGTGTTAAATGCCATGATGGTTCCATCGTAAAGAGCGGTAATATCATCGTTCGTCAACGTGGGACTCACTTCCACCCTGGTACTAACGTAGGTATCGGTAAAGATGACACTTTATTCGCACTTGTGCCTGGTAAAGTAGCATTTGAACGTGCTGGTCGTTATAACCGTAAAGTTAGCGTATACCCTGTAGAAGCTTAATTTTACAAGACTATTAATCCCTAGTGGCTTTCACTAGGGATTTTTTGTTGCTTGTTTTTGTTTATTATGGTGTTCGTTGTATTGGTATAATATAATATAGTTTAAAGTGATTATCAAATATGTTCTAGAATTTTTCAATTTAATCGGAGGCATTATGGCACTATTAGAGTTATCTAATATATTCTATGTCGTAAAAGACAAGTTTATTATCCGTGATGTATCTCTATCTATAAATGAAGGAGATTATCTCACTATTGTAGGACCTTCTGGTAGTGGTAAAAGTACACTTTTAAAATTGTGCAGTGATTTGATTAGCCCTACTTCGGGGATTATTACTTATAATGGACGTGATTTATCTACTATAGATCCTGAAAGCTATCGAAAAGAGGTTGGCTATTGCTTTCAAAGACCTTATTTGTTTGCGAAAACGGTACGTCGTAATATTTTGTTCCCTTATGATATTCGCGGTATGAAGCCCGATATGAAGCATATTGAATCTCTATTCAATTTACTTCATATGCCTATGGAGTATTTAGAGCGCCGTAATGACGAATTATCTGGTGGAGAGATGCAACGTATTTGCCTCATCCGCAGTCTTATTTTTAAACCTAAAGTATTACTTTTGGATGAGGTAACCTCTGCATTAGACTCTGTTAACACTACTATTGTAGAACAAGTAATTGATGAGCTTCATAAACATGGGATGACCATCATATCGATTACACATAGTGAGGAGCAAAGCTTACGCATGGCTAATCGTCGCATTACAATTGTGGATGGATCGTTAGCTAAAGAGGAGGTATTGCGATGAGTCAATTTCAAACTATATCTGCTACTTCATTGTGCCTTGCATCTGTACTAGTTATTATCAGTATGTTCATGTCCTATCGGCAGGAGTTGAAGTTAGAGAAAGATATTTTTATAAGTGCTTTGAGGGCTACAATACAGTTATTTGTCATAGGTCTTATTTTAGCTTATATTTTTAGTACCGAAAGTCCTATATTTATAATCGGTTTATTAGGCTTTATGGCTATCAATGCAGCCTATAATTCTTCTAAGCGGGGAAAGGGAATTCCTTATGCTCTATGGATTTCTTGGTTTGCTATAACCGTAGGTGCAAGTATTACTTTAACGATTCTGCTTTTAACGGGCGTGCTTAATTTTACTGCTTATCAAGTGATTCCTGTTGGTGGTATGGTCATTAGTGGTGCTATGGTAGCGATTGGGCTTTGTTATCGCCAAATGCTATCAAATTTTGAATTGCGTCAACAAGAGGTAGAGATTAAACTAGCGCTAGGAAGTACACCTAAGCAAGCGTCAAAAGCCATCGTGCGAGATGTTATCAAGACTGGATTGCAGCCAACTGTAGATAGTGCTAAGACCTTAGGGATTGTGGCTTTACCAGGGATGATGACCGGCCTTATTTTAGCGGGGATGCCCCCACTTGAAGCTGTAAAATATCAAATGATTGTGACATTTATGAGTTTATCTACCATATCGATTGCTTGTTTTATTACTTGTCAATTAGCGTATAGAACATTTTTTAATAATAGAAATCAATTAAATAGGTAAGCTTAGTACCTTAGATATATTTTTATAGTACATCAAATTAGAATATTTAATCAAAACTTAGAGTAGTAACCTTAAGGTTACTACTCTTTTTTATATAGTAAGAAATGTTTTTGTTTGTTTATAGGTATACAAATTGTTAGATATAATTTTGTATAGTTATAAATGTTTACTTATATTGTTTTTAATATTGTATTATTTCTATAAATGATATTGAGATTTATTATTGAAAAAGATAGAAGAATGTTGATATAATATATCAGTAAATTCTATAGTATTTTGTTTTGCAAGGAGTTTTTATGAGCAATTATGATGTAGAAACAAGGGGAGGGCGTACAGCTAAAACTACGCTACTAGGTATATTAGCCTTAGCTATTTTAATTGCCACATCTCTTGGTTCACTCTTCATTGGGATACGCTATATCAGCCTAGATGATATTATTCTATCCTTTACCAACTATGATCCTAATAGTATAGGACAAATGATTGTTCAAACATTGCGCTTACCACGTATGATAGCAGGTATCGTTGTAGGTATTAGCTTTGCCGTATCAGGTGCATTGATGCAAGGTGTTACCAATAATCCTATGGCAAGTCCTTCTATTTTGGGAATTAACGCAGGTGCTAGTTTTGGTCTAGCTGTTGGAATGATTGTATTTCCTTATTTAACCTTAAATGGAAGCATTTTATTTTCCTTTGCTGGGGCTGCGTTGGCAACACTATTCATTTTAGCTCTTGCTAAACGAGTAGGTGGTAGAGCTACACCAGTATATCTTGCCTTAGCCGGTACAGCTATTAGTGCAGTATTTGTAGCTGTTACACATATGCTTGTTGTGTACTTCCAAGTAGCACAAGAGTTAAGTTTCTGGACTGCCGGCGGTATAAGTGGTATTCGCATGGAACAAGTTGTACTCGTATTGCCTTGGACTATTATTGGTATTCTTATTGCTATGTATGTTTCTAAATCTGTTACACTCTTAAGCTTTGGCGAAGAGGTGGCGATTGGTTTAGGTAGTAATTTAAATCGCGTCCGTGTGTTATCTGGTTTGACAGTACTTATTCTTAGCGGTTCTGCTGTTGCTCTAGCCGGTCCTATCGGTTTTGTAGGTCTCGTTATTCCACATATAACACGTAAACTCGTGGGCATCGATTATCGTCTTGTAATTCCATTCTCTGCACTCTTTGGTGCAGTTCTTGTTATGATTGCAGACGTTGTAGCTCGTATCGTAAATCCTCCATTTGAAACACCATTAGGTGCCATTACTGCGCTCGTAGGTGTTCCATTCTTTATTTATTTAGCAAATCGTAAGGGAGGGAAATAAGATGAAAAAACGTTTTTTTGCCTACTCTTTCGTTATGACATTTATGTTATTAGTTGCTATGTATGGACATCTTCATACAGGATTTAGTGATATGTCTACATCTGATCTTTTTCGAATTCTCTTTGGTGGTGGTAATGACGTGGAAAACCTTACGGTTTTTGATTTCCGTTTAGTTCGCACTATTTTGGCTGTATTTATTGGTATGGGCCTTGCTATGTCTGGTGCCATTTTCCAAACTATATCTCGTAATGAATTGGCTAGCCCAAGCTTGTTAGGCGTGAATGCTGGTGCTGGCTTAGGTGTAGTTCTTTTAGTATATTTTGCAGGTTCTACAACAGCGTGGGGAATTTGGACATTACCAACTGTTGCGGTAGCTGGTGCTGTTGTGGCAGCGCTTTTAATTTATCTCTTATCTTGTCGAGGTCGCGATGTTATTTCGCCATATCGTTTAATCTTAACAGGTATTTCTATGAGTGCAGGGTTCCATGCATTGCAAGTCTTACTCGTAACACGTCTGGATCCTAATAAATTTTATTTAGTCAATACTTGGACTATTGGTACTATTTCTGGTAATACCTGGGAACATGTATGGGTGCTTGCACCAGTAGTCATTATATTATCTCTTATTCTTTATGCTCGCTATATGGAGCTAAATCTATTAAGTTTAGCCGATGAAACGGCTATTGGACTTGGGGTACATATAAATCGTTCTAGATTCGTATACCTAATTATTGCAGTTCTTTTGTCTGGGTTCTGTGTAGCTATCGGTGGTAGTATTGGTTTTGTAGGGCTTATTTCCCCTCACATTGCACGTCGTTTAGTTGGTGCCGACCATGCATATTTCTTGCCGTTAACAGGATTAATTGGAGCTATTTTAGTGGTCACTGCCGATTGGATTGGCCGAGCTATTATTGCGCCTGACGAAATCCTTTTAGGGATTATTGTAGCCTTGATTGGGGCACCATACTTCTTGTATATTTTAGCGAAAACAAAAGTATAAAAAGGGAGATATAAATGAAATTAGAAGTTAAAAACCTAACTACTGGTTATGGTGATACAAAAATTATAGAAAACTTGAACCTTACAATTCCAGAAGGTAAAGTGACAGCATTGATTGGTGCTAATGGTTGTGGTAAATCTACGTTGTTAAAAACAATTTGTCGCATTATTCGTCCCATGGATGGTGATGTATTATTAGATGGTAAGTCTATTGGTGATTATGGTAGTCGTGAACTAGCGAAGAAGGTTGCCATTTTACCTCAAAATCCTACAGCACCTGGTGAAATCACTGTTCGCGAACTTGTTATGTATGGACGTGCACCGCATCAAGGCAGTTTATTTGCCCGTACTACAAAAGAAGATAAAGAAATTGTAGAGTGGGCTTTGAAAGAAACCGAATTGCTTCAATTTGCTGATCGTGGTATTACAAATATGTCTGGTGGACAACGACAACGCGCATGGATTGCTATGGCCATCGCCCAAAATACAGATATTTTATTCCTCGATGAGCCTACGAGCTTCCTTGATGTATCTCATCAGATGGATGTATTACATTTGGTAGAACATTTGAATAAAACCTATAACAAAACAATTATTATGGTTATTCATGAACTCAATGAAGCAGCTCGCTTCGCCGATTATTTAGTTGCCATGAAGGATGGAAAAATTCAGTACGAAGGCACGCCACATGATATTTTCCATAATGAAATGCTCAAAGATGTGTTCGGTGTAGATTCCACGATTATGAATGATCCTAAGACGGAACGTCCGTTCTGTATTCCTTATTCTATAAAGAATTATGGCCATACGGCACGTGAGGTGTAGTATGAAGCGTTTGTTACTGTCAGGTCTCTTAGGGGCTTGTGTGCTTATGGGGATTGCTGGATGTGCTCCTCAAGAAAATGGTATGACCCATGAGGCCATCTATGCTAGTCTTGATGATAAAATAAAAACAGCTCTTGAAAGATCAAATGATCCAAAAGAAATTGATAAAGAGTTTAAGAAACGATTAACAAGTATTCAAAAAGCAGCAGATAAAATCGTTACTGTTGAAGGAGATAAGATTATTGTTACTCATAAGCTAGGCAAAACGGTTATGCCTAAGGAACATAAACGTATTGTAGTTATTCGAACAGAAGATCCTATGATTGCGTTGGATGAACCTTTTATAGGGGCAAACTTTAATGAAAAAAGCTATCTTTTTAATGAGTTAAGTGAGCGTAATGCTCAAAATTTTAGTATTAATGATGAAACAAAGACTATCAATTATGAGCAGATTCAGGCTTTAAAACCTGATTTGATTATTATGCGTGATTCTTATGGTAAAGCGGCATATAATGCGCTTTCTAAAATTGCTCCAACTATCTCTGTCAATGTAAATAAGGAAGAAGTTGCATTATTAACAATTGCTAAAGCACTTGGTGTTCCTGAAAAAGGTGAAGCTCGTTTGAAAGAATACTATACTCAGGCGAAGAAAACACGCATAGCTTTAGCCGAACATATGCAAGGGGAAACGGTAGCTTTTCTACGAATTTTAAATAAAGAAATTCGTTTATATCCATATATGAAAAGTGATATGAACGTCTTTATGGCTGAATTGCTTAATGTTAAACCACCTGATATGGTATTAGAAACTGAACTTAACCCTACAAATAATGCTATTTCTTTAGAACGTTTACCAGATCTTGATGCGGGGTATTTAATAGTATCCTCCGGTTATGGTGCTTCTAGTGCGAATAATCAAGGTGTGGCGGATCAACGATTAGCAAATCTAAAAAAAGATGAATTGTGGAAAATGTTACCAGCTGTAAAAAATAATCATGTATTGCAAGTAGATAGTACATTGTGGATGGCTCATGGGATCATAGCTAAAGAACGGGCTATGAAAGATCTCTATGATGCGTGGGGAAAATAATTCTGACTATAGGTTATACTTTTAGTAACGAGTTGTAAGGGTAAAATATATTTATACATAAAATATAGGGACATACATTTTAGTCATATTCGATATAGATAATCGATATAGATTAGAATTCCCCATGAAATAAAGGTTGCTTCCTCGTAGGAGGAGGCAACCTTTTGTTGTGTATCAAAATCCTGTGTTTTTTAGTAGGAATAGTGGTATACTTAGTACAGTATCAGTGAAATACCAGAAGACTGGTTGTCATATACTTTCATAAACCTAAAGAGGGGTGGCATTGCCACTAGAAAGATTTGAGGTAAGTACTATGTATGATGTAAAATCTCCAAAGGCGGAGGAATTTATTTCCCATCAGGAAATCCTTGATACTCTTGCCTATGCAGAGGAAAACAAGGAAAATCGGGAGTTGTTAGATGCTATTTTAGCGAAAGCTGCTACATTTAAGGGATTAAACCACCGAGAAGCAGCAGTTCTCTTAGAATGTCCGTTACCTGAATATAAGGAGAAGCTTTTTGCTTTAGCAAAGGAAATCAAGAAGGCTATCTACGGCGATCGTATTGTTCTATTTGCACCGTTATATTTGTCTAACTATTGTATCAATGGATGTGTGTATTGTCCGTATCACTCCAAAAACCGCGATATTAAACGTAAAAAATTAACGCAAGACCAAATCAGAGAAGAGGTTATTGCGTTAGAAGCGATGGGCCATAAGCGTATCGTAATTGAGTCTGGTGAAGATCCTCTTAATAATCCACTTGAATATATTTTGGAATCCATCAAGACGATTTACGGTATCAAAAATAAAAATGGTGAAATCCGCCGTGTAAACGTAAATATTGCGGCTTGTTCCGTTGAGGACTACAAAAAATTACATGAAGCTGGTATTGGCACATATACATTATTCCAAGAAACATATAACAAAGAAAATTATGAAGCCTTACATCCTACAGGCCCTAAGAGCGACTACGCCTACCATACAGAGGCGATGGACCGCGCTATGCAAGGTGGTATTGATGATGTAGGTATCGGTGTTCTTTATGGCTTAGAACATTACAAATACGATTTCGTTGGATTGTTGATGCACGCTGAACATTTAGAGGCTGTGTATGGGGTAGGTCCACATACTATTTCTGTACCTCGTATTTGTCCAGCTGATGATATCGATGTAGATGATTTCAGTAATGCTGTGCCTGATGATGTATTTGAAAAAATTGTTGCTCTTATCCGCGTATCCACACCGTATACAGGTATGATTATGTCCACTCGTGAAAGTCAGTCCATGCGTGAACGTGGCTTGGCATTAGGTATCTCCCAAATTAGTGGTGGATCTCGTACTAGCGTAGGTGGTTACAAAGAAGAAGAAAAGCCAGAAGATAATACGGCACAATTTGATCGTAGTGATACGCGTACATTAGATGAAATCGTTAACTGGTTGCTAGATCTTGGGTATGTTCCAAGCTTTTGTACTGCTTGTTATCGTGCAGGTAGAACTGGAGATCGCTTTATGGCTCTTGCAAAATCCGGTCAAATTCACAACTGTTGTCAACCAAATGCGTTGATGACATTGAACGAATATATTATGGATTACGGTGATGAAAAGACTAAGGCTCATGGCTCTAAGGTCATTGAACAACAGTTAGAAAATATCAAAAATGATTTAGTTAAAGATAAAGCTAAAGCTTATATTGCACAGATGAAAGACGGCGAACGGGACTTCCGGTTCTAAGGAATTCACTGATATGGAGCCTCCTATTGATAATGGGAGGCTCTTTCTTGTTGAGAAAATAGCAAAGCTTAAATGAGAATAAAATATATAAAATGGTTTATTTTATTTGCGTTTTAAGGTATAATAAATAAAAATGATAATGATAATACGTTGAATTCAAGAATAATATTGATTATAAACTACTGAAGGATATGATGATTAAGAAAAAACGTTGGCGCCTTTGTAAAGGTGATCAAGAGAAAGAGAATATCTTAATCCGTGAACT
This sequence comes from uncultured Veillonella sp., assembly GCF_963551295.1. Taxonomy (NCBI): domain Bacteria; kingdom Bacillati; phylum Bacillota; class Negativicutes; order Veillonellales; family Veillonellaceae; genus Veillonella; species uncultured Veillonella sp. The sequence goes on along the minus strand of NZ_CAUVFT010000005.1, from coordinate 62,656 downwards.
TGGTGTAAACCCTATTGTGGCTAAATTAATGGTGAATCGTCACATTGATGTAGACGAAGGTCGTCAGTTTTTACAAGGTACTTTGTCAGATTTGTTAGATCCATTTACATTAAAAGATATGGATGTGGCTGTTTCACTAGTTCTGGAAACAATTGAAAGTCACAAACCAATCGTCATTTATGGTGATTATGATGTGGATGGTATTACTGCAACATCAGTACTCTATCGGTTTTTAAAAAAATTAGGCGCTGATGTTACCTATTACATACCAGAACGTCAAAGTGAAGGGTATGGTCTCAATTTAGAGGCTTTAGAGCACCTTATTGAACGGGGAACTGCTTTAGTCATTACAGTAGACTGCGGCATTAGTTCTTACGATATTGTAGAGACTGTACGGGACCGCATTAATATGATTATTACGGATCACCATACGGCTCCTGATATGATTCCACGAGCAAAGGCGGTTATAAATCATAAGCAAAAGGACTGTCCATATAAGGATAAAAACTTATCTGGCGTAGGCGTTGCTTTCAAATTATGCCAAGCCTTGTGGCTTACAAAGCACGGAGAATGGTACTTAGATGATTTAGATATCGTTGCACTTGGCACTGTGGCCGATGTAGTACCTTTGGTCGGTGAGAACCGCATCATCGTGAAATCAGGCCTTGAGAAGATGAATAGGGAACCTAATTTAGGGATTAAAAAGCTTATTGATGTAGCGGGACTCCATGAACGAACCATCACCTCTGGACATATTGGTTATACTTTAGCACCTCGCCTTAATGCAGCTGGTCGCGTAACGCATGCAACGCGTGCTGTTGAACTACTCGTTACCGATGATGCAGATATAGCAGAGGCAATTGCAGAGGAATTAAACGAAACAAATCGTGAACGACAAGAGCTAGAACGAAATATTCACGAGTTGGCTCGTATAGATGTAGCTAATCAAGGACATAAAGCTGATTATGTAACCATTGTGGCCGGCGAAGAGTGGCATCCCGGTGTCATTGGTATTGTTGCCTCTCGTCTAGTAGAGGAGTTTTACAAACCAACCTTAGTTATCAGCATTCATGATGGCGTTGGTAAAGGCTCGTGCCGTAGTATAGATGGCTTTAACATATATGATGCATTAAAATCTTGCGAGGATATCTTGCTACAGTTTGGCGGACACTCTGCGGCGGCAGGCTTTAGCATCGATGCAAATCGCATTGATGAGTTACGAGACCGTTTAACTAAGTATTGTAAAGAAGTTGTTACTGCTGAGGAATATATTCCCGTTGTGGCCATTGATGCGGAACTACCTGTTGATGATATCGATGTCGATATCATTGACCGCATATCAGACCTTGAGCCTTATGGGATGGCCAATAGCACGCCAGTCTTTGCTATTATGGAAGCTACTGTGCAAGATATTATGCTCATGGGCCAATTAAAAAATCACTGTAAGGTAATTTTTGAAACTTCGAATGGCACATTAGATGCTATCGCTTGGAATCGTCCAGACTTATTTAAATCTATCTTCGTGGGAACTGTGGTAAAAGTGGCATTTTCTTTGCAAAAGAATGAATGGCAAGGCATGGTTTCTCCTCAGCTCATGATTCAAGCTATTGAACCGTTGACTGAAGAGCCTATTACGCTTTCTACAGAAGGGCTTAGACAAATGTATGTCATAATAAAACAGTCCATGCGAGGTCGTAGTCAATCAGTTTATAATGTGGAACAAGATATATTGCGCCGCAAGCCGGCAGATCAGAATAATCGCAGTGCCCTTACATCTATCGATGTATTTAAAGAATTGGGCATTGTTGAAGAATATACAAGTGATGATGGTCAATTAATGCTTAGATGGAACGCCATTGAAGGAAAATTAGATCTTGTCACATCCGTAACATTCCTTACTTATAGTGTATAGGAGGTGACATCATGACAACTGTAAATGAAGAAGGCAAAGCTTTGGTGGAACAAACTACTTTTGATAAAAGTAAAGCCTTAGCTGAGTTTATGGAGTATATCCATACGTATTTAACAGATGATGAGTGTGACCAAGTATTAAAAGCTTTTGAGCTTGCTGATAAGGCTCACGAAGGTCAGTTTAGAGCTTCCGGTGAACCATATATTATGCATCCGCTGGCTGTAGCTGATATTTTGGCGCACTTGCAAATCGACCATATTACTCTCATGGCAGCTCTTATGCATGATGTGGTCGAAGATACATCTTACTCGAAGGAAGACCTAGAGGAGATGTTTGGCTCTGAAGTAGCATTCCTTGTTGATGGGGTAACAAAATTAAATCAATTCCAGTATGAAACAAAAGAAGATCGCCAAATGGAAAACTATCGAAAGATGATTTTAGCCATGGCGAAGGACGTACGTGTCGTAGTTATTAAATTGGGTGACCGCTTACATAATATGCGTACCTTAAAGCATATGCGTAGTGATAAGCAAAAGCGTATTGCTAAGGAAACCCTAGAAATCTTTGCACCTTTGGCACATCGTCTCGGTATCTTCAATGTGAAATGGGAGTTGGAAGATTTATCCTTCCGTTATTTAGAGCCGGAAAAATACTATGATCTAGTTGATCAAATGAAACAAAAACGCCAAGTCCGTGAAGACATTGTTAATGATACGATGAGTCAACTTACAAAGGCTTTAAGCGAAGCTCATATCAAGGCGGATATCAAAGGTCGTCCAAAACACTTCTACAGTATTTATAAGAAGATGAAAAAGGATAATCGTGATTTATCCCAAATTTATGATTTGCTTGCCGTTCGTGTAATTGTTGATAGTATTCCTGATTGTTATGCAGTACTTGGCATTGCACATAGCTTGTGGAAGCCATTGCCCTATCGCTTCAAAGATTATATTTCCATGCCGAAGTCTAATATGTATCAATCCTTGCATACCACCGTTATCGGTACGATGGGGCAACCTGTAGAGATTCAAATTCGTACCTGGGAAATGCACCGCGTATCTGAATATGGTGTGGCTGCTCACTGGCGATATAAAGAAGGAAATAAAAACGGCGATAAAGAATTCGATCAAAAGGTTGCATGGCTGCGCCAGGTTCTTGAATGGCAAGATACGAGTAATCCAACGGAACTCGTTAATGCTCTGAAATTAGACGTTTTCTCTGGCGAGGTATTTGTATTTACGCCAAAGGGCGACGTTGTTAAGTTGCCAATAGGCTCTGTACCGCTCGACTTTGCCTATCGCGTTCATACCGATGTAGGTCATCATTGTGTAGGCGCTAAGGTAAACGGCAAAATTGTACCGCTGGATTATACCTTGCAAAATGGTGATATTGTTGATATTATCACATCCAAAACAGGTCGTCCTAGCCTCGACTGGTTGAATATCGTAGGTTCTTCTGAAAGTAAGAGCAAGATTCGCAACTGGTTTAAGCGCGAAAATAAAGCTGAAAATATTGAAAAAGGTTTAGACTCTCTTGAAAAAGAAGCGAAACGATTAAATCATAATTGGAAAGAATTATGTGCAGACAACCGTTTACAACATGTAACGAAACAACTTAAAGCCGGTACAGAAGAGGAAATGTTTGCAGCCTGTGGCTATGGCGGCATTCCTGTGAGCACCGTTCTGTTGCGTTTAATTGAACTTTATAAAAAGTCTAAAGAGGTAGAGGAATCTAAGCGCAGCACAGAGCAAATTATCGAGAAATTAAAATCTCAAGGACAAAAGAAAACTAAAAATGGCACTGGTGTTCTCGTAAAAGGTGAAGCTGGTGTGATGGTGCGTATGGCAAAATGCTGTAATCCTGTACCTGGTGATGATATTATAGGTTACATAACCCGTGGTCGTGGCGTTTCTATTCATCGCTGTGATTGTACTAGCATGGGCCATTCTCCTGAAGACTTAGAGCGGATGATAGAAGTCTCTTGGGACGGTTCCTCTGGCGAATCTTTCCACGTAGGCATTGATATTCAAGCTTATGATCGAGCTGGTATTCTCATGGAAGTTATGGCGGTGCTTTCAGAATTGAAAATCACCATTACTAACATCAATGCTAAGGTTCAAGAAGATACAAAAAATGTAAGCATCAATTTGGTGGTTGATATCCGCGATATTTCGCAACTAGATTTCGTAATGACTAAATTGCGTCGTATTCGCGAAGTTTATACTGTTCAACGTAGTAAAGGAGGGGCTTAATGAGCGAACAACAATTAGTACTTATGCGCATGCCTTTAGGTCCATTAGGAACAAATTGCTATGTTATCGGTGATAAAGCGATAGGTGAAGCTTTCATTATCGATCCTGCAACAGCTGAAGTACTAGATGCGCTAAAAAAATATGACTTAAAACCGAAGGCGGTTGTACTCACGCATGGTCACGGCGACCATATCGGTGGGGTACAAGAGATTGTAGATGCATATCAAGTTCCTGTATATATTCATAAGGGGGATGTGTCATATTTAGCGGATCCAGAGTTAAATCTCAGCGCTTATAGCAACCCTACACCGATTAAGGTGAAGGCAGATATCATCGAGGTTAAACAAGGTGACCATATTACATGTGGGGCTATCGATTTGGAAGTACTTGAAACGCCAGGTCATACGCCAGGTGGTGTGTGTTATTACATGGAAGGTCTTGTGTTTGTAGGGGATACTTTATTCAGAGATTCCGTAGGCCGTACAGATTTTCCAAATGGCTCTTATGAGACTCTGATATCATCTATTAAGACTCAGCTTTATACATTGCCTGATAATACAATGGTTTATCCTGGTCATGGACCGGAAACAAATATAGGGTATGAAAAACAATACAACCCATTCGTTGGTCAGTAGATTTAAACGAATTATTTTTTACAGTCGAGGGAAAATTTATCATGAACACAACATTAGAAAAATTAAAAGAACGCATTAAAGACAAAAAGTACAAATTGACAACTCAACGTCAAACAATCTTGCAAGCATTTATCGATGCTGAAGAAAATCATTTGAGTGCTGAAGATGTATATGTTCTTGTAAAAGAGGTGGCACCTGATATCGGGTTGGCAACAATTTACAGAACTCTTGATCTCTTCACAGAACTTGATTTGTTAAAACGTCTTGATTTTGGTGATGGCCGTAATCGTTATGAATTAAATGACGAAGAGTTCGCTCATTTCCATCATCATTTGATTTGCGTAAAATGTGGTAAAGTATCCGAGTTTGAAGATGACATGCTTGAAACATTGGAGTCTATCATCGCTAAGAAATTAAACTTCCGCACCATTGATCATCAATTGAAAGTATATGGTTACTGTAGTGATTGCCAAAATCATATGACTGAAGCAGAATTAGAAAAGCTTGAGCGTATGTCCCATCATGGTTAATGGATATCTATATACGGGTCCATTACCACTTGGCTCCGTAGTAGCTCATAACTGTGGCGCGGCAGGACTCTTTTCTGATAAGGTACATCCAGAGGTTATCCTTGAAGCGCATGAAGTGGAAGGAATATATACATTAACTGTTACTATTGGTGATACAATTAAGATTTTTGAAGGAACTGTTTCCTCTATGGGGCGTCGTCAAATTGGACAAGCCTTGTTGCGCTATTTGCGTGAATATCAAGGCTTACCTGCTGAGGCTCCATGGGGAACCATGGTAGGTGTGCGCCCTACAAAGCTACTACATAAATATATAGATACATATGGCTCTGTCCACGCAGCAACTCGTCACATTAGGGACGAGTTTTCTGTGTCTATGGAAAAGCTTGCTACTTTGGGGGCCATTGGCGAATATCAACGTCCGTTTCTATCTGATACAGACGATAAAAAGGTAAGTCTCTATTGTGGTATTCCTTTCTGCGATACGCGTTGCGTATATTGCTCGTTTCCATATGGTCTTTATCAGGATTATGCTGGTAAAAGTCAATTTCTAAGTGCTTTAAACCGTGATATAGAAGATATGAAATCTATCGTTGCTTCCTATGGCCTAACAGTCGATACTCTCTATATGGGCGGTGGTACTCCGACAGTGCTAGAGGATGAAGACTTTCACCAGGTCCTAAAACAGTTATCTCTACTCGTATCTGAAGGACATGAATTCACTGTAGAGGCCGGGCGGCCAGATTCTGTTAATCCTACTAAGCTACGCTCCATGCTTGAGCTAGGAGTGAATCGCATTAGCATTAACCCGCAAACGATGCAAGATAATATTTTGCGTCGCATTGGACGCGGTCATAGCGTACGGGATGTTGATGAACTTTTACAATATGTAAAAAACAATACATCATTAGCCGTAAATATGGATTTTATCGCAGGCTTGCCTAACCAAACGATGTCAAACATGATAGAGAATATGGATTATGTATGTCAAAATCTGCCGGAAAATGTTACAATTCATACGTTAGCATTAAAACGTGGTAGCCCGTTGTACGATTTACATATGGAAGATGATATTCCTGAAGAAAATCTCGTTGCAGAAATGGTACAATATGGTAAAGCGCGTCTTGAAGCGGCTGGTTATGTGCCATATTATTTATATCGCCAACAATATATGAGAGGGCAGTTAGAGAATATCGGCTATACCTTGCCTGACAAAGCATGCGAATACAATATTCAGATCATGGAGGAACGTCAAAGTATTCTATCCATGGGGCCCGGTAGCTCGTCTAAGTGGATGCGAGCCCCTGAATATCGTCAGCTTAAACAGCATATGCCGAAAGACGTAGATGTTTATCACGTAACGATAGATGCACTTTTAGAGAAACGACATAAAATTTGTGAAAGATTTTGGGAGGTTGTGTAATGGCTATAAGAAAACCAAGAGGTACACAAGACTTTTTGCCAGAACAGATGATAAATTGGCACTATATTGAACAACGTATGCGCGAAATTTGTAAAGTATACGGCTTCAATGAAATTCGCACACCTGCCTTTGAAGAAACTAAATTATTTTTGCGAGGTATCGGTGAAACTACAGATGTAGTACAAAAAGAGATGTACACCTTTACCACCGGTGATGACGGTGGTTCTAGCTTTACCTTGCGCCCTGAAAATACGGCGTCTGCTGTGCGCGCATATTTAGAAAATAAAGTATATGGTAAAGAAGGCCTTACAAAGTGGTATTACATGGGCCCTATGTTCCGTCATGATAAACCGCAAGCAGGCCGTTACCGTCAATTCCACCAATTTGGTGCAGAGGTACTAGGTTCTCAATCTCCAGTGGTAGATAGCGAAGTTATCTGCATGGTTGTACAACTGTTAAAAGACTTTGGTCTTAAAGACCTCAATGTAGAGGTGAACTCCGTAGGTTGTCCAACATGCCGACCTGTATACCGTGAAAAATTAATCGCTTTCTTTGAACCTAAAAAGGAACAATTATGTAGCGACTGCCAAGAGCGTTTATACAAAAATCCATTGCGTATCTTGGACTGCAAAAATGAAACATGCAAATCCTTATCTGTAGGTGCTCCTGAAATTCACGAGCATTTATGTGAAGAGTGTCATGATCACTTCGAAGAATTGAAAACATATTTATCTGCTGCTAATGTGCAATATACATTGAACCCTCGTCTCGTACGTGGTCTTGATTACTACACTAAAACAGCCTTTGAGGTACAATATACTCCTTTAGGTGCTCAAAGTGCCGTAGCCGGTGGTGGTCGTTACGATGGTCTCGTAGAAGAGCTCGATGGACCGCATACCCCAGCTATCGGTTTTGCTATGGGCATGGAGCGCTTATTATTAGCTCTTGAAAAACAAAATTTATTGCCTGAACCAACTGTAGAACCATCTGCATTCGTAGTAGCTCTTGGTGATGCGGCTAAGGTAGAGGCTTTCAAAATTTGCCAAAAACTTCGCAGTCTTGATATTCCTGTTGAGATGGACGGGCAGGGCAAAAGTATGAAGGCACAATTAAAATACGCTAACAAAATTAATGCGAAATATGTTATTATATTGGGTGATGATGAATTGGTTCGTAAAGAAGCCATAATTCGATTCATGGATACTAGTGAACAAGAGACTGTATCTCTTGATACAGTGGCTGAACGTATAACTTCTTTGGTGAAAGGATGACAATTAGAATGGAAACAATGCAAGGCTTACACCGTACGCACGGTTGTGGCACCATCTCTGAACAAGAGGTAGGTAAAGAGGTCGTATTATGTGGTTGGGTTGAACGCCGTCGTGACCATGGTGGTTTGATATTCTTAGATTTACGCGATCGTTCTGGCGTAGTACAAGTAGTGGCATCCCCAGATCATAATGTAGAATCTTTCCACAAAGCAGAGGATGTTCGTAATGAATATGTTCTTTGCGTACGTGGTAAAATTACAAAACGTGATGAAGCTGCTATCAATCCAAATCTTCCTACAGGTGCATATGAAATGTACTGTGAAGAGTTGCGCGTATTGAACTCCGCTAAAACTCCTCCATTCTATATCCAAGATGATATCGATGTAGATGAAAATATTCGTTTGAAATATCGTTACCTTGACTTGCGTCGTCCTGAAATGCAACGTAACTTGATTTTACGTCACAAGGTAACGAAAGCAATGCGCGACTTTTTTGATAACCGCGATTTCTTGGAAATTGAAACTCCAATGCTTACTAAATCTACGCCAGAGGGCGCTCGTGACTATCTAGTGCCTTCCCGTGTAAATGCTGGTACATTCTACGCATTGCCACAATCTCCACAAATCTTTAAACAAATCTTGATGGTTGCTGGTTATGAAAAATATTTCCAAATCGTTCGTTGCTTCCGGGATGAAGATTTGCGCGCAGACCGTCAACCTGAGTTCACTCAGCTCGATTTAGAAATGTCCTTCGTTGATGAAGAAGATATTTATGCATTGCTTGAAGAAATGATTGCTCATATATTTAAAACTGCATTAGGTAAAGAAATTTCTTTGCCTATGTCTCGTATTACATGGGATGAAGCAATGGATAAATACGGCTCTGATAAGCCGGATCTTCGTTTTGATATGGCGTTTACTGATGTAACTGATCTTGTAAAAGATACAGAATTCAAAGTCTTCCGCTCTGTTATCGACAATGGTGGCGTAGTTAAAGGTATCGTTGTGCCTGGTGACGCTGGCATTCCTCGCCGTGAACTTGATGACCTTGTTGAGTATGTAAACCGTTACGGCGCTAAAGGCCTTGCGTGGGCTTGCTTCAATGAAGATGGTTCTATTAAGTCTCAAATCATGAAGTTCTTAGGTGAAGATACAATCCGCAATATTGGTGAAAAAATGGGCGCTAAAGGTGGCGACCTTGTATTGATGATTGCTGATAAACCTGCAACTGTGGCACGTGCATTAGGCGAATTACGCCTTGAAATGGCACGCCGTATGAATATGATTGACCAGGATAAATTGGCATTCACATGGGTAACTGATTTCCCTATGTTCGAATATAACGAAGACGAAAAACGTTATGTTGCAATGCATCATCCGTTCACAATGCCACGCCATGCGGATCTTGATAAATTAGAATCCGATCCTGGCAGTGTAAAAGCGATTGCTTACGACATGGTATTGAATGGCGTAGAAATCGGTGGCGGTTCCTTGCGTATCTACCAAGCTGACGTACAAGAAAAAGTATTCAAAGCAATTGGTTTGTCTATTGAAGAAGCAAGATCTAAATTTGGCTTCATGCTTGATGCATTCCAATACGGTGCACCTCCTCATGCAGGCTGTGCATTTGGCCTTGATCGTCTTGTTATGTTGATGGCAAAACGTCAATCTATTCGCGACGTAATCGCATTCCCTAAAACTCAATCTGCTTCTGATATCATGAGCCAAGCTCCATCTGAAGTAGAACCTAAGCAATTAAAAGAGTTGCATATTAAACCAGATGTAGAAGAAGAACAAGAGCAATCTTTAGTGTAAAAACATAGGCAAGAATTGATTGAAATCGAAATGTCAAGACTTGTTAATTGCTAATCTTTCTGATACTATTTAAGTATAAGATATCCCTGCCATGTGCGTGTGATATCGCAGTTTTGAGCCAACACATTTACTTTGGGAGTCTGACTCTCGTCTGAACGTTACGCCCTTACGGGACAATTGCAGGATGAGGAGGACACCCACCTGCCCTTGCAGGATCAAAACGCGGTACATTACGGCATGGTGGGGCTTTTTTGCGTGTAAAAATAGACTGAAATATCATATACTATAAATATATCTTTTGTAAGAACTAAAATTTTTTATAGTCTTAAAAGTCCTAAATGTCATAAATGTCTTATAAATATTATTAGTGATACCAAGTTACTGACGTCATTGGGCTTTTATGACGAGTAAGACATTGTTTTTTGATTGAATAGTTATAGATATTAAAATACGATAGTTAAACTGGGTGCGAATTGAGGTGATAGAATGGATAGTTTATTTGATATGACACCTACAAATACATACGAGCCACTTCCTGTACGAATGCGTCCTACTAAACTGGATCATTTATATGGTCAAGAGAAGGCCATAGGGAAGGGGACTTTCTTGCGTGCTATGGTAGAGAAGGATACAATACCATCTATGCTTTTTTATGGGCCTTGTGGAACAGGTAAGACGACGTTAGCCGGAATCATAGCTAAGGTGAGCAATAGTCATTTTGTAAACCTGAATGCTACTAACGCTGGTATTGGTGAGTTGAGAACCATCATTGAAGACGCTCGTAAACGGGTTCGTTCTTTACAGCAACGAACAATTCTATTCCTCGATGAAATTCATCGCTTTAATAAAAGCCAACAAGATGTGTTGTTACCCTGTGTAGAGGATGGAACTATCATCCTTATTGGTGCTACTACAGAGAATCCGTTCTTTGAAGTTAATAGACCACTTTTGTCTCGTTTGCGTCTTATTACATTAGAAGCACTTACTCCAAAGGCTATCGGTCAAATTTTACGTCGCGCCATTACTGATGAAGAGGTAGGTCTTGGCAAGCGTCATCTGCAGGTAACCGATGAAGTTTTGGAAGATGTGGGGATTTTTGTCAATGGTGATGGACGTATGGCCCTCAATATTCTTGAACAAGCTGCAGCTATGGTTCCCGATGAGGGGACGATTACTATTGAGGTTCTCGAAAAGGTCGTAGGTCGTCGCATATATACATATGATAAAAAAGGTGATAGTCATTACGATACAATTTCAGCTTTTATTAAAAGTATGCGTGGCTCCGATGTACAAGCAACAGTACATTATTTAGCACGTATGATTGAAGCCGGAGAGGATCCTAACTTCATTGCTCGTCGTATTGTTATTTGTGCAGCAGAGGATGTAGGTCTTGCGGATCCACAAGCTCTCATACTCGCAAATGCAGCAGCTCAAGCGGCTCATATGGTAGGCTTTCCTGAGGCACGCATTATATTATCCGAAGCTGCGTGTTATGTTGCTCTCGCACCTAAAAGTAATTCTGCTTATGTAGCTATTGATGCTGCTATATCTGATGTGCGACATAAGGATTGTGGACAAGTACCTGATCATTTGAAAGATAGTCACTATAGCGGAGCTAGTAAATTAGGTCATGGGAAAGCTTATAAGTATGCTCATAACTATCCTAATGGGTATGTAAAACAGCAGTATTTACCAACGCCTCTAGTCGATGCTACCTACTATAAGGGCATAAAGAGAGGGACTGAGGAACAGTTACTTCACGACTGGGAGAAACGTCGTAAAAATTAACTTAATATTACGATATATGCTATAATATAATGATAAGTTAATTTACTGTAATGTTATATAAGTAAGGGGTTTGTATAGATTTATGGCAGAAGAAAATACTTCCACCAAAAGACGCAACACACGCCGTAAGCGAACAAGTACAAAACAGCAATCAAAGTCTCAAAGCTTTTCTTTGCGTAGCGAAGTGAAAGGCCTTATTGTCATTGCCTTTGCTGTGATTTCTTTTCTCGGCTTTTTCGGCTTTGAACTCGGCTTTGTAGGGCAGATTTTAACAGGTGTATTCCGTTATGGCTTTGGGCTAGGCGGTATCATTCCTTGTTTATGCGTTTTCTGGTTAGGTTGGAGATTATTATATAAGGATACATTTATTTCCATTACAAAACGAGGCGTTGTAATGACCTTGTTTTTCCTATTTTTGTTAGCTCTTGTTCCTTTGTGGCGCGTTCCTGAGGGGCAGGAACTCATTACTACACAACTAGCTAATCAAGGTGGTATCGTAGGCGGCGCGATTGCTACATTCCTTCGTACACTATTAGGCAACCTAGGGGCTATTATTCTTGATGTATTCTTACTCATAGCTTTTGGTCTTCTTGTGACACGTTTGTCTTTGCGCAGTGGATTACAAAAGGCTGCGGACAAAACGCAAGTTGGTCTAGATGTAGCTAAAGAGGTAGCTGCTGAGAAGGTCGCTGTTGCAAAAGAAGTTTTTGATGACTGGAATGAACAACGTAAAGAAGCGGCAGAACAGCGTAAAGCTTATAACAGGGAAAAAGACACACGCTTTGCTGACGCAGCAGATCAAGCATTAGATACATTGGAAAAACAAGGCATTGCTACTGGAAGAGATCTCTTTGACTCTAGCACGACTGTAGATGTTGATACTCTTGAAGATACAGTTACTACTGTGGAGTCGCCAAAACCTCCTACATCTTGGAAGGAATTGGCTGAGATAGAAGCACGTAATCGTGCGGCTGAGCAATTGGCTAATATTTCTGAAGCATCTGGTGATGCGAAGTCTTATGAAGCTGATGACTTTGAACAATTCTCTGATACGCATAGATCTACGAGTGATGATTATGTATATGTTCCTGATGAGGACTATGCATATACCCCAGATGAAGAGTATTCAGATGAGTTTGGAACTGCAGCAAGCTCTGATGACGAAGAACCAGAATTCTCCTATCAAAATACGACAATGGGACCACTGGAAACTAATCACGGTGCTATCGCTTCTGCTGTGCCAGGAACGGGTGCGGCTGCAAGTTCCGTAAGTGCTGGGGCCGGTATGTCCGGCATGGGTTTACAAGTACCATCTATTATTAGTACTACAGAAGATACGGCGCAAGTTGCTGTATCTAAAGATGGCCAAATTCATCGTTCCTATGATAGACCGTACCACTTCCCAAGCCTAGATATTTTGGCGAAAGGGAAGGGGAGTCAAAACAATGGTGAAGAAGTAGCGCAAAATGCGATGATGCTTGAACATGTATTGAGTGACTTTGGTATTACTGCAAAGGTTGTTAATGCTACACAAGGCCCAACTGTTACGCGTTATGAAATTGAACCTGCACCAGGCGTGAAAGTAAGTCGTATCGTTAATTTAACAGACGATATTGCTCTCAATTTGGCAGCGCAACATATTCGTATGGAGGCTCCGATTCCAGGAAAATCTGCCATCGGTATCGAGGTACCTAATAAAACGACAGAAGCCGTTCATTTACGTGATGTACTTGATTGTAGTGACTTTAAAGATGCTCGTGGTGGTATTCCTGTCGGTCTTGGTAAGGATATTGCAGGTAAACCTGTTATTACGGATCTTGCTAAGATGCCTCACTTGCTCGTAGCTGGTACGACTGGCTCTGGTAAATCCGTATGTGTAAATACATTGATTTCTAGTATTCTCTTTAGTCGCAAACCGGAAGAGGTTAAGTTATTATTAATCGACCCTAAGATGGTTGAATTGTCTATTTACAATGGAATTCCTCACTTGATGGCTCCAGTTGTAACGGATATGAAAAAAGCGGCAGCTGTATTGCGCTGGGCCGTTCGTGAAATGGAGGCTCGCTATAAGGCGTTTGCTACATCTGGTAAACGCGATATCAAGAGCTATAATGAAGCGCATCCTAAGGCTGCTATGCCGTTAATCGTGTTGATTATCGACGAGTTAGCTGACCTTATGATGACGGCTCCTGATGATATTGAAGAATCTATTAGTCGATTAGCACAAATGGCTCGTGCCGCAGGTATTCACATGGTTCTTGCTACACAGCGGCCATCTGTTAATGTTATTACTGGTTCTATTAAGGCCAATGTACCGAGCCGTATTTCCTTTGCTGTAGGTTCTCAAATTGATTCCCGTACTATTCTTGATATGGCAGGGGCAGAGAAACTATTGGGGAAAGGTGATATGTTATTTGCTCCAATTGGCGCGAATAAACCTATTCGTGTACAAGGGGCCTTCATTTCTGATGATGAGGTAGAAAAACTTGTAGAGTTTGTAAAAGCTCAACGAGAACCAGAATATGATAATACGGTAACTCAAGATGTGGAAAAGGAAGCTGAAAAAGAATCTTCTGATGCTAATGATGTTTACCGCGATGAATTATTAGAGCGAGCTGTTAATCTCGTTATGGAATCTGGTCAAGCTTCCGTATCGATGTTGCAACGTCGTTTCCGTATAGGTTATACCCGTGCGGCACGTCTTGTAGATACAATGGAAGACCTTAAAATCGTTGGCCCTAGCATGGGCAGTAAGGCTCGAGAAATTTTAATGAGCCCTGAACAAGCTAAGGCTAGATATTTCTCCGATTCTAATGATGAGCAATAATGAGCTAATTACTATATGAATATTACGTAGATTTAGAAAGGAACGAAAATGGCTGAATTAGGCGAGGAATTACGACGTGAACGGGTAAGACGTAATCTAACCTTTAAAGATGTGGAGCAAGTGCTACACATTAAAACAACCTATTTAGAAGCTATCGAAGATGGCAACTATGATATCATTCCTGGTCAAGTCTACGTAAAGGGCTTTATTCGAAACTATGGCAACTACTTAGACCTTGATGGGGATCGCTTGGTAAAAGTATATCAAGGACAAGTAGGTGACATAGATACTTTTTCCTTGCGTTCTGTTACGAGACGGAAGGCTCAAGCGACTCCTAATTTGGTACAAAGTGAGTTCGTTGAATACCAAACATCTAAAAAGCGTATGTCTTTAGAAACGCGTCAACGAAAACGTCAACGCTCTATTGTACAAGAACGCATTATTTTGGGGATTATTCTATTTTGTATGGCATTATTTTTACTATGGTTATTCCTTTTCTAATGCTTGATTAGGAAGGATAGAAAGGCATTTACACAGTCAATGGATAGATTTTTAGTAACAGAATCTTCGGATATGAAGGAACGTGGCTGGGCCGAATTAGATTTCGTTCTCATCAGTGGGGATGCTTATGTGGACCATCCGTCCTTTGCTCCTGCGGTTATTGGTAGATACTTAGAATCCAAAGGCTATCGTGTAGGCATTATAGATCAACCAGATTGGAATGATGTAGAGGCTTTCAAAAAACTAGGTAAACCGCGTCTAGCATCCCTTGTTACGGCAGGGAATCTAGACTCAATGCTCAATAAATTTACGGCAGCAAAGAAAATTCGTCGTCAAGATGATTATTCTCCAGGTGGTGAATCAGGTCATCGTCCAGATCGTGCTACCTTGGTATATGCTAACCGCATGAAGGAGGCTTACAATGATGTACCTCTTATTATCGGTGGTATAGAAGCGTCTTTGCGCCGCTTTGGTCATTATGATTATTGGTCAGATACGGTACGTCGTTCCATCTTAGTAGATTCCAAGGCAGATGTACTTGTCTATGGTATGGGAGAACTTCAAATCGTTGAACTAGCCGATGCCTTAGATCAAGGTCGATTTAAAGAGTCCTTGCCGTCTATACGCGGTATTTGCTACATGGCAAAGGAAATTCCAACCATCGACTATGTAGAGTGCCCATCCTATGAAGCTATTAAGGCGGATAAGATGGACTTTGCCGATGCATTCCGCATTCAATACGATGAACAAGATCCGTTCTATGGTCGTATTGTAGTCCAAAAACATGGTGATCGATATCTCATTCAGAACACACCTGCTTTACCATTGACGCAGGATGAAATGGATGGTGTCTATAACCTGCCATATATCCGAAAGTGGCATCCTAAATACGATGATAAGGGTGGTGTACCAGCGTTAAGCGAAGTTCAGTTTAGCCTTGTAAGCCAACGCGGCTGTTTTGGCAGTTGTTCTTTCTGTGCCATCACGAATCACCAAGGTCGTATTATCCAAAATCGTAGTCATGAGTCTTTGATTGACGAAGCACATAAGATGATCAAGATGGACAACTTTAAGGGGTATATTCATGATGTAGGGGGTCCTACAGCAAATTTCCGCCATCTGGCTTGTGATAAACAGGCTGTTTATGGTGCTTGTAAAGGGCGTACCTGTGCGGCTCCAGAGCCTTGTGAAAACTTGAATACAAATCACGATGATTATATTGCTTTACTGCGTAAACTACGTAAGCTAAAAGGTGTAAAAAAGGTATTTGTTCGTTCCGGTTTGCGCTATGACTATGTATTGGCCGATAACAATAAAGACTTTGTGCGGGAACTTTGTGAGTTTCACGTAAGTGGTCAGTTAAAGGTAGCCCCAGAACATGTATCTAAACGCGTTACCACTATGATGGGAAAAGCTGGTAAGGAAGAGTTTCTAACCTTTAAGTCTTGGTTTGAAGAGGCGAATAAAAAGCTTGGTAAGAAGCAATATTTAGTTCCGTACTTTATGAGCTCTCATCCAGGTTGTGCGTTAGAGGATGCTATTGAATTGGCGGAATTTTTACGAGACCACCATATGTACCCTGAGCAAGTACAGGATTTTATTCCTACACCGGGTAGTCTTTCTACTTGCATGTATTATACGGGCATTAATCCACTAGATGGAAAGCCTGTATATGTTGCTAAAAAGGGGCGAGATAAAGCAAAACAACGCGCTTTGATGCAGTTTAAAAATATTGAAAACTATGATCTTGTTAAAGAGGCTCTCATAGAAGCCAATCGACGTGATTTAATTGGCTTTGGCGCGGAATGCTTAATTCCACCGCGCCCAATTAGTGGAAATTCTAAGCGTATTAGCCAATCTAGTAAATTCCGTAATGGCAAACGAGATTGCGAACCTAGGAATCAATGCCGTACTGCCAAAAGGCGTAGTAGAGATGTGACTAAAGTTCGTACATCTAATAAAAGTTTTGGTGGTCGTTAAACCTAGAGAGTAGCTCTAGCTACTCTCATTTTAAGATACTTTATGTCTTATGGGAGGCATATATGAAACGATGGATTGCTCCGAGCATCTTAGCATTATTTGTGGTAGGAATGTTGATTTATGGTATAAACTTTTACCAACAAGAACAAATAGAACAGGCCAAAGAGCCTATTCGTGGTGAAATTATAGTCTATACGGACTTACCTAATGCTTTGACAGCTATGCTTGCTGAGCGTTATGAAGAGGAACAAAAGGTAAAAGTTACTGTAATGCCTCTTACAGAGGAACAAATGTCGCTACGGTCGGCTTCTACCGTGGCTGATACTTCTGGTGATTTGGTGCTAACTTCTGAAGATAATCTCGTAGTTGGTGCCAATGCAGGTAAATATATGCCCATCGTCAATGAACGTATTGACGAGGTACGTGATAATCTAAAGGATCCAAATGGCTATTGGGTTGGTCTCTGGTACGATCCAATCGTATTTGTTCAGAATGATACCTTCCATAATGGCATTGGTAAATATATTACTACATGGGAAACATTGGGAAAACAAGGTGATTGGTCTATCGTTATGACTGATTTTGTAGCATCTCAGAATGCGGCCAATTTGCTATACAATATGGTAGAGTACAAAGGGGAACCAGAGGCTCTTGAATACTTGTATAGTTTGAAGCCCCATGTGGTTCAACATGCTAAATTTTTGTCTACTCCAATACGCTTAACTGCGCTAGGGGAGACAAATATTGGTATTGGTAACTTGTCTGATGCGGCACAATATAGTCATCATGGGTATCCAATTAAGATTATTTATCCTAAAGATGGTACGTCTTATTATGTGACTGGTGCTGCCGTTTTAAAAAATTCAAAACATAAAGCAGATAGTGTAGAGTTTATTAATTGGTTACTATCTTCTAAAACGGCGAAATATATGGTAGAAAAGAATTTTACCTATATATTTACTAATCCTGAGATGGATGAGCCAAAAGATTCTATAGGGCATGATTTAGTGTTATGGCCTGTGAATGGTGGTTATACCCTAGAAGGTAAAAAGTTATTGTTAAATCATTGGGTTAGCCAGGTACGATTCCGTAAGGACTAAGTCAGTTGTATAAATCTAAGAAATAAATAAAAAAGAATCTAGTGACGAAAGGATATGGAATGGGGAAAAAATTAGGATATGTTAGCCTAGGTTGTGCTAAAAATTTAGTAGATACAGAGGTAATGTTAGGATTATTGCGAGATAATGGCTATTCAATTACAGAGGACCTAAGCGAAGCAGATCTTATCGTTGTAAATACCTGTACTTTTATTGAGAAAGCTAAGGCTGAGTCTATTAATACTATCCTTGAGGTTGCTCAATATAAGGAAGATGGTGCTTGTAAGGGCCTTATCGTAGCAGGTTGTCTTAGCCAACAATATCAGGATGAATTATTTCAAGAAATTCCTGAAATTGATGCATTAATCGGTACCGGTGCATGGGATCAAGTTATGGTGGCCGTTGATGCTATTGAGCACGGCAATCGCAGTTGTATCATGGAAAATATTACGAATATCTATGATGAGCGCATGCCTCGTATTCAAACCACACCTCGTTATAGTGCATATGTTAAAATTGCAGAAGGCTGTAATAACGGGTGTACATTCTGTATTATTCCAAAGGTACGCGGTGCATTCCGTAGTCGGACTATCGAGTCTATCAAGGCTGAAGTGGAACGATTGTCAGCGACAGGGGTTAAGGAAGTTGTCCTTATCGCTCAAGATACAACTAGCTATGGCATCGACCTTAATGATGGTAAACCATTGTTGACTACATTGTTAAAAGAATTAACAACTGTAGAGGGCATAGAATGGATTCGCATGCTATACCTATATCCGACATTCTTCTCT
This sequence comes from uncultured Veillonella sp., assembly GCF_963551295.1. Classification (NCBI taxonomy): domain Bacteria; kingdom Bacillati; phylum Bacillota; class Negativicutes; order Veillonellales; family Veillonellaceae; genus Veillonella; species uncultured Veillonella sp. Next base: position 43,838 of record NZ_CAUVFT010000005.1, on the reverse strand, counting down.
GATGAATTGTTAGATATTATCGTTAATGAGCCAAAGCTTTGTAAATATGTAGATATTCCATTGCAACATGTTAATAACGATATCTTGAAACAAATGAATCGCCGAGACGATCGCAATGATATTGAACGCTTACTTAAGAAGATTAGAAATGCACCGACTCATATTACATTGCGCACCTCTATCATCGTTGGATTTCCTGGTGAAACAGATGAACAATTTGAGGAACTTTGTGACTTTGTAAAAGAAATCAAATTTGATAACATGGGCGTATTTACATATTCTCAAGAGGCTGGCACACCAGCGGGTGCTCGTGAAGACCAAATACCAGAAGAGGTCAAAGAAGAGCGTTATCACGTTCTTATGTCCATCCAAGCTGCTATTTCTGAAGAGAACAATCGCGATTTAGAAGGTACCATTGATTATGCGATGGTAGAGGAAATCGAAGAAGGCGAGAATAACACATTGCTTGCAAAAGGTCGATTGAAATCTCAAGCACCTGATGTAGATGGTAATATGTACATTGAAGACTGCGGTGAAGACATTCAACCTGGTGATATTCTTAAGGTGCAAGTAGAGCAAGGCTTTGCTTATGATGTAGTAGCTACGGTTGTAGAATAATACACAGTTCGATACATTCGATTGTGGAGGTGATCTGATGATTGTAGAACTTATTTCTACAGGCTCAGAATTATTGCTAGGTGATACAGTAAATACGAATGTATCATGGCTAGCACAAGAGTTAAATAAATTAGGATATACCATTGCCCATCAATCAGTGGTAGGTGATAATCCGAAACGAATGGCTGAAGTCTTTCAGCTCGCTAGTACAAGGGCTGATATCGTTATTAGTACTGGTGGGTTAGGACCTACGCAGGGTGATATTACACGTAATGTACTTGCCGATTCAATTGGCAGACCTATTGTGTTTAATCAAGAGGCCATGAATGAGCTTGAACGGTTTTTTAAAAGTGTAAACCGTACTATACCTGATGCGAGTCGGCGAGAGGCACAATTACCAGAAGGGGCGAAGGTATTATATAACCCTGTTGGAGTTGCACCAGGTGTAGTCGTTGAAGATGGTGACACTACATACATACTTCTGCCTGGACCTCCTGGAGAAATGAAGGGAATGTTTCAAGAGAGCGTAGTTCCTTATTTAAATGGTCGATTTGGTTCTCAAGGTGTTGTTACATCTTATCGTTATGGTGTATATGATATTCGTGAAATTGATTTAGAAAGAACCTTGATGGATCTCATTAAGAAGCAATCTAATCCGACGATCGCTTTGCTCATTAAAAAGGGCTACATTGAGGTTCGTATCACTGCTAAGGCTGAAACATTAGAAGCGGCGCAAGAACTACTTAATCCTTGGGATGCAATCATACGAGAGCGTTTAGGTTCTCGCGTAGGACGCGACTTAACGATTTCTATGGAGGAAACATTAGGTCGTACCTTGCTAAAGGAACACAGCACTATTAGTACTGCTGAATCTTGTACATCAGGATTGGTTGGCAAGCTTCTTACTAATGTCAGTGGTAGTAGTGAGTACTATATGGGCGGTGTCATCTCGTATAGTAATGATGTGAAACATCGTGTTTTAGGTGTACCACAAGATATGCTAGATGCGTATGGTGCTGTTAGTGAGCAAGTGGCTAAGGCTATGGCAGAGGGGGCACGAATTGTTGGTCAAACAACATATGCTGTTTCTACGACAGGCATAGCTGGTCCTGGAGGCGGTACGCTAGAAAAGCCTGTTGGTCTTGTTTGGTTTGGTGTTACTGGTCCACATGGTACGGTAGCCCATAAAGCTAATTTAATTGGCAATCGAGAAGATATTAGACAAAGTGCAGCAGAGCTAGCACTTTACTATGTTTATACTTATATAACAGAAAAGGGGAAATAAAATAATGGCTGTAGATGGTAGACAAGCAGCGTTGGATAACGCATTAAAACAAATTGAAAAAGATTTTGGTAAAGGTGCTATTATGCGTCTTGGTGAGGCGGCAGATCGCATGAATGTAGAGGTGATTTCCTCTGGTTCTCTAGCTATCGATATTGCTGTTGGTGTAGGTGGTTTTCCTCGTGGTCGTGTAATTGAAATCTATGGTCCAGAATCTTCTGGTAAAACAACAGTAGCTCTTCACGCGGTAGCAGAAGCTCAAAAACAAGGTGGCATTGCAGCATTTATTGATGCGGAGCATGCGATGGATCCTGTATATGCTCGCAATTTGGGTGTAGATATCAATAATTTGTTAATTTCTCAACCAGATAATGGAGAACAAGCTCTTGAAATTACAGAAGCCCTTGTTCGCAGTGGTGCAGTAGATATTGTTGTAGTTGACTCCGTAGCAGCATTGGTACCTAAAGCGGAAATTGATGGTGAAATGGGTGACGCTCATGTAGGTTTACAAGCTCGTTTGATGAGTAAAGCCTTGCGTAAATTGACTGGTATCATCAGTAAATCCAAAACAGTTGTTATCTTCATCAACCAATTGCGTGAAAAAGTAGGTGTTATGTTTGGTAATCCTGAAACAACAACTGGTGGTCGTGCGTTGAAATTCTATTCTTCTGTGCGTCTTGATGTTCGTAAAGGGGAATTGATCAAAGCAAATAACGAAAATGTTGGTGCTCGCACAAAAGTCAAAGTTGTTAAAAATAAGGTGGCACCTCCATTTAAGACCGCTGAATTTGATTTGATGTATGGCGAAGGTATTTCTAAAACTGGCACACTTATTGATATTGGTACAAATATGGAAATTATTAATAAATCTGGTGCTTGGTATTCTTATAATGGGGAACGTATGGGCCAAGGTAAGGAAGCGGCTAAACAATACTTGCTAGACAATCCACAAATAGCCGATGAAATCGATCGTATTATTCGCGATACATTGGCTGTTGGCACTGAAGAAATCGATGTAATCGGTGAAGAAGTAACTGAAGAAGTATAAAATCATGAGTGACGAAACGCTGCAAGCTGCTATGGATCAAGCGTATCGCTTCCTAGCTCAACGATTTCTTAGTTCTTATGAACTGACACAAAAAATGAGACGCAAACAATTCGAGGACCCAATCATTGAGAGGGTCCTTGAACGCCTTAGAAACTACGATTATATTAATGATGAACGTTTATCGGAGCAAGTATTAGCCTATTTGATGAAAGAACAGAAATACGGTGCTTATATGATTAAGCAAAAAATGAAACTTCGAGGACTTGCGATTCCTCAAGAAATTTCTGCTTATGATGAGGTAAAAGCTGCTTATCGGGTGGTAGAGAAAAAATTTGGTTCTATTCTTAATGAAGAGCGGGCTCCTCGGGCAAAGGTATTTAATTTTCTCAAATACAGAGGTTTCTCAACAAGCACAATTCAAGTTGTATGCAATGATTTTTATGAATGAATTTTGCTTTTTGAGAGGCCTTGGTAGGCTTGTAAAATCTTGACAGAAAGGGCTTTGAAGTCTAAAATTAATAATAGCCTTATTTATTTATATGATGATATGGCTAATTGATAATTTAATGCATAAAGGGCATAAAAAGGAGCATGAAAGCTCAATTTTGAGAACTTAAAAGGAGGTGAAAGAAATTTTAGAGTATAGTCTAATTGCAGTGGTAATGGTACTGATTGGACTAGGGGTAGGCTATTTTTTAAGAAAAAATATTGCTGAAGGAAAACTGAATCAAGCTGAGCAAGAGGCTGCACGCATCATTGCAAATGGTGAACGCACAGCTGAGTCTAAAAAGAAAGAAGCTTTATTAGAAGCGAAAGAAGAAATTCATAAGCTCCGTTCTGATGTGGAACGAGAAAATAAAGATCGTCGTTCTGAACTTCAACGTATGGAACGTCGTATTCTTCAAAAAGAAGAATCTTTGGATAAAAAATTAGACAATATTGAGCACAAAGAGGAAGCTTTACATCGCAAAGAAGCTGACTTAGCCCAAAGCCGTGAAAAGGTAGAAGCTTTGTATGAAAAACAAATGGCAGAATTGGAACGTATTTCTGGCATGACGTTCGAAGAAGCAAAAAATATCTTGTTAACGAATGTGGAACAAGAAATTCGCCATGAAACGGCGATTATGGTTAAGGAAATGGAGCAGCAAGCTAAGGATGAAGCGGAGAAAAAAGCGAAAGAAATTATCTCCTCTGCCATCCAACGTTGTGCAGCTGACCATGTAGCGGAAACTACCGTATCCGTAGTGGCATTGCCTAATGATGAAATGAAGGGGCGCATTATTGGTCGCGAAGGCCGAAACATTCGTGCACTCGAAACATTAACAGGTATTGATTTGATTATCGATGACACGCCAGAAGCAGTTATTCTTTCCGGCTTCGATCCAATTCGTCGTGAAGTGGCTCGTATTGCGCTGGAAAAATTGATTGTAGATGGTCGTATCCATCCGGCTCGTATTGAAGAAATGGTTGGTAAAGCTCGTAAAGAGGTGGACCAAACTATTAAAGAGGCTGGTGAACAAGCGACATTTGAAGCTGATGTTCACGGCTTACATCCTGAAATTGTTAAGATTTTAGGCCGTTTGAAATATCGTACTAGTTATGGTCAAAACGTATTGAAACATTCCATTGAAGTATCTCATTTAGCAGGTTTAATGGCAGCTGAACTAGGCTGTGATGTAACTTTGGCTAAACGAGGTGGTTTGATTCATGATATTGGTAAAGCATTAGACCGTGAACTTGAAGGTTCTCATGTTCAAATCGGTGTTGATGTGGCTCGTAAATATCGTGAAAGTGCAGCAGTAATTAACTGTATTGGTGCTCATCATGGTGATGAAGAGTTCCAAACTGTAGAAGCTGTATTAGTAGCTGCCGCTGATGCTATCTCCGCTGCCCGTCCAGGAGCACGTCGAGAAACATTAGAAAACTACTTAAAACGTTTATCTAAATTGGAAGAAATCGCTGAATCCTTCGAAGGCGTTGAAAAATGTTTTGCTATTCAAGCCGGTCGTGAGATTCGCGTTGTAGTAAAACCGGATAAGATTGATGAAGCTGAGTCTACATTACTTGTTCGGAATATCGTAAAACGCATCGAGTCAGAACTTGAATATCCAGGCCAAATTAAGGTCGTAATTATTCGTGAAACTCGCGTTGTGGATTACGCAAAATAATATGCTATAAGCGATAAGTATAGGCTGCAATGTTTTCATTGCAGCCTATTGTTATCAAAGTTTCGGTAATTACATATTGCTATATACGGCGTATAGGAATCATCATGTACATTGCGTTGTAGATGATGATTCCTATGATTCGTATCAAGTTTTTATGCTTTTTTAATAATTTAATTGATTAAAATGCTTTACAAATAGAGGATTTTTTATTTGTATATAGAATTAATATATATATGGGGAAGGAGGCGTTGGCTATGAGCCGATATTTTGAAAATGAGTTGATTGAACAAATCAAAGATGCTAATGATATCGTGTCAGTTGTATCCGAGCATGTAGCCTTAAAGAAACGCGGCAAGAACTATTGGGGTTGTTGTCCATTTCATAATGAAAAAACGCCATCCTTTAGCGTAGCCCCTGAAAAGGGTTTTTATTATTGTTTTGGTTGCCATGCATCAGGAAATGCTATTAAATTTCTTATGGAGTTAGAGCATTTAACCTTTGTAGAAGCTTTAGAGCGGCTAGCTAATCGGGCTAATATTCCATTGCCAGAGGCGAAACTTTCACCTGAGCAAAGAGCTAGAGATGAAAGACGCAAAAAACTGTATGAAGCTTCTGATTTAGCGGCTACTTTTTTCCATAACTGTCTTACTCAAACTTCTATTGGTAAAGTGGGATTAGATTATTTGAAAAAGCGAGGACTCACACAAGCGACCATAGAAACATTTAAGCTTGGTTTTGCTCCTGATGGTTGGGATAAGTTATATCGTGCCTTTCATGACCGTGGCATTGATGATTCCATTCTTTTAGAGTTGAATCTTGTTCGAAAGAATCAAAAGGGTCAATTTTATGACTTCTTCAGAAATAGAATTATGTTCCCCATTATGGATGGTAAAGGGCGAGTAGTTGCTTTTGGTGGACGTGTTATGGATGACAGTACACCAAAATATTTAAACTCTCCAGAGTCATCAATCTTTGAAAAAGGTAAACTTCTATTTGCTTTTGATAAGGCTTATAAATCTATTCGTGAGGAAAAACAAGCTATTCTTGTAGAAGGCTATATGGATGTTATATCTGCTCATAATCATGGTGTTACTAATGTAGTCGCATCATTGGGGACTGCTTATACAAGAGATCATGGACATATCTTGATGAGGCAGGCTGAAGAAATCGTGTTAGCTTATGATATGGATGGTGCTGGTCGTCAGGCGGCTGCTAGAGCTATTGAATTATTGCAAAATACGGATTTTAAGGTGCGTGTCCTTGCCATGCCAGACGGCAAAGATCCAGATGATTATGTGCGTAATCATGGGGGACAGGCATTTAAGGAGTTAGTTGCTAAAGCTGTTAAGCCTCTTGATTATCTATTAAGTGAGTCTTTAATTAAACACGATACAAATGATACAGAAGGTAAGCAGGCTGTTATGGCAGATGTTTTCCCATATATTGCAAATATAGATAGTCAAACACAGAGAGATGATGCTTTAAAAACATTGGCATTGCCATTATGGCTTGATAATAGTACTATTTTTAGATACTTTAGAGATTATGTGAAAAAAGGACAAATTGAATTAGTGGATACGGCATCGACACCTTTACCAACACAGGATTTACCAAGAGGAGATGCGGAAAAATTATTGCCCTTAGCTTTCACAGATGGCGATGTATTACAACAGATGATGAATTATTTGCCATTAGAGGACTTTGAAAAAATTGAATATCGAGGTATAATAGAAAAGCTATTCACCTCGTATAAGTCCGAAGGTCGTCTAGATGAAACTGCAATTCAATCTGTTTTATCTTCTCAAGAATACGATATTTACTCTAGGTTGGTTGTTATGAGTGACGATGAATATAAGGTACAAGTGCCTGCATTAATCCGCAAGATAAGGCTCCATTCATTGCGTGAACAGTATAAAGCGCATTCGATTATGGCGGATCAATTAAAACGAGCAGGAGATTCGACGTTTATTAGCGAATTACATAAGTGTCAAGAAATACAGAATTTAATTAGAGAATGGTCTAAGTAAATCATTAATGGTTAAAAAGGAGAGCGCTGTGGCTAAGAAAGTACAAAAAAGTCAAATAGAGGAGATTGTTGAGCAACTTCTTGAAAAAGGCCGTAAGAGCGGTGTGTTGACACAATCCGAGATTTCAGATGCTCTTCATGAGCAGACGGAAATTACTGCGGAACAATTAGATGATATTTATACGACTTTGGGTAAACTGAATGTTGAGATTGTGGCAGATATTGATGCAGATGATACAGATAGTCATACAATTGAAACAGATGAAGATGAAGACGAAGTTTCTAGTGAGAAGAAAATTTCTATCGATTTAAGTGTTGATTCTGGTGTTAATATCGATGACCCTGTACGAATGTACCTAAAAGAAATTGGTCGCGTACCATTGCTTTCAGCTGACGAAGAAATCGTATTAGCTAAGCAAATCGAAGCTGGTGCACAAGAGGATGCTACATATAAGGATATTCAACTTAGCAAAAAGGCTAAGAAAAAATTGGTAGATGCTAACTTGCGACTAGTTGTAAGTATTGCAAAACGTTATGTAGGTCGCGGTATGTTGTTCTTGGATTTAATCCAAGAAGGTAACTTAGGTCTAATCAAAGCGGTAGATAAATTCGACTATACTAAGGGTTATAAATTTTCTACATATGCTACTTGGTGGATTCGCCAAGCGATTACGCGTGCTATTGCAGACCAAGCTCGTACGATTCGTATTCCTGTACATATGGTAGAAACAATTAATAAATTGATTCGTATTTCCAGGCAATTGTTGCAAGACAAAGGTCGCGAGCCATTGCCAGAAGAAATTGCTGAAGGTATGGGAATTACTGTAGAGCGGGTGCGTGAAATTCAGAAAATTGCCCAAGAGCCAGTATCCTTGGAAACTCCGATTGGTGAAGAGGAAGATTCCCATTTAGGGGACTTCATCGAGGACCAAGATGCAATTGCTCCAGACGATGCAGCTAGCTATATTTTATTGCAAGAGCAGATTGAAGATGTATTTACATGTTTAACTGATCGTGAGCAACAAGTATTGATTTTACGTTTTGGTTTGAAGGATGGTAAGCCTCGTACATTGGAAGAAGTTGGTCAACATTTCAATGTTACACGTGAACGTATTCGTCAGATTGAAGGTAAAGCGCTTACTAAATTGCGCAATCGCGGTAAACGTGATAAAATCAAAGACTTCTTATAATATTTTGAAACTCTTAAGGGTTGTAATGCAGTGTTGTATAGCACTGTATTACAACCCTTTTGTGTTATAATAAAAAATGGTAATATCTTACAATAAAAAGCATTTTATGATAAGACTTATGTAGTAGAGAAGGGTCTCATGTAATAGCGATAAGTCTTATGTAATAGATATAAGTTGAAAGCTTATGTAATAGATAGGAGATATAATGTTTACAGTTACTAAACGGTTAGAGGTGAGTGCATCTCATCAATTACAACTAGATTATCCGAGTAAATGTCAAAATCTTCATGGGCATAACTGGATTATTACAGTTCATGCTCGTTCTGAAGAGTTAGATCATAATGGGATGGTCATCGACTTTACGATTATTAAAGAAAAAATTCATGGTCGCTTGGATCATCGCCATATCAACGATGTACTAGGTGACATTAATCCCACTGCGGAGAATATGGCGAAATGGATTGCTGATGAATTGGGCCCAAAATGCTTTAAAGTAGAGGTTCAAGAATCTGAAGGGAACACAGCTATTTATGAACGTGATTGAGATTTTTTCCTCCATTGATGGGGAAGGTAGTCGGCAAGGATTACTGACTACATTTTTACGCCTCCATGATTGCAATATTCGCTGTTCCTATTGCGATACGACTTATAGTTATGGCATTGATAGTGTTTTTACAGAGATGACTGCAGCTGAGGTGGCGAATGTTATTGAAAGCTTAGGTAATCATCGAATCACTATTACTGGTGGGGAGCCTTTATTGCAAGAAGTAGCTGTAGTAGAGCTAATCGATGAGCTAAATCGCCAAAACGTTCAAACAATGCAGGATAATACATCAGGTCAAATTGGTTCAACTTGTATCAATGGTACAGATAAATTTGATAAACGAGAGATGCTTAATAATAGTCTTTATGATTTCAATATTGAAACAAATGGCACGATTGTACCGAGCTTTCAGAGAGAGAATGTGTGGTTTACCTATGATTATAAAACACCGTCCTCTTTAGCCGAAGAGTCTATGAATGTAGATATATTCAAGGCGGCTACAGAACGAGATCTCATCAAGTTTGTCGTCGGCTCCCCAGAAGATTTAGATTGTATGCGTCGCATAATTGAACAATATCCTACAGTGGCTCAAATATATGTATCGCCTGTATGGGGACAGATTGAGGCGGCATCGATTATCGATTATATGAAAGAATATAATTTGCAAAATGTACGATTTCAATTGCAAATTCATAAATTTGTCTGGGATCCAGATGCAAAGGGTGTATAGTATTGTTAGGATGTGTAGTGTCAGTATCTTTTCTAATGCATAGTATGATATGAGGTCTGATGGAATCTTGATATAAAGGGGTAAATATGGATACAAAAAAAATAGAATCGCTTATATATCAGTTGTTAGAAGCACTAGGTGAGGATCCTAATCGGGACGGTTTGTTAGAAACACCGAAACGGGTGGCTCAAATGATGGAAGAGGTATATGAAGGCATTCAGTATACAAATGCTGAAATTGCAGAAATGTATGGTAAAACCTTCGCTGTAGATACAAATCAAATGGTAGTAGTAAAGGATATTACTTGTTTCTCTCATTGTGAACATCATATGGCATTGATGTATGATATGAGTATCAGTATTGGGTATATACCAAAAGGTCGTGTCATAGGTTTATCTAAGATTCCTCGCATAGCTGAAATGTGTTGCAAGCGTTTACAACTACAAGAAAAAATTGGTGAAGATATTGCGGAAGTAATTTCTTTAGCGACAGGGTCTGATGATGTTATTGTGCACATTATATCGTCCCACAGCTGCATGAGTGCAAGAGGCATTAAATCTACAGATAGCCAAACGACTACACTAACTACTAAAGGCGTATTTAACGAAGATCATATGATTCACCGTTTTATGCTAATGAAACAGTCTTAAGATTTGAGTTGCCTTGACTAAATGATAGTCTATTCGGTATAATTAATAAGCTAGAAACTAACTGAGGGCCTATAGCTCAGGGGTAGAGCAACCGGCTCATAACCGGTCGGTCCCTGGTTCGATCCCAGGTGGGCCCACCATTATGTTGATATCTACCGTCCTTGAGATTTCAAGGGCGGTTATTTTTATATGTAACTCATTTTGAGGCAACATAATAGAGATTATTTCAGAATAGTATTGCGTCTATAGATATATAAACGAGAATAAAGAAGTAAGAAAATAATCAAGAATTAGTAATTAAGAATAAATAATTAGTGATAGTAGAGGAAGTTATGGAACCTAGACCTATGATGGACCGCCTAGAAGCGGTATTCTCAATCGTACCAAAGGCTCATGCCATTGCAGATATTGGTACCGATCACGGCTATTTAGCGGTAGAGCTTATTAATCGTCAACGTGCTGAATATGTCATTGCCGGGGATGTGCATAAGGGTCCGTTAGAGTCTGCAAGAGCATATGTTGAGTCTTGTGGATTAGCCTCTAAAGTAGATTGTCGCTTAGGGGACGGACTTAAAGTGACCAAGCAGGGCGAGTTGAATGGTGCCATCTGTTGCGGTATGGGTGGCTTCTTAATGCGAGATATTATAGATGCAGGTCCAGAACTATTAGAGTTCTATGTGTTGCAGCCACAGAATGGGCAAAAAGAATTGCGTCAATACATGGTTCAGAAGGGATATGTTATCGTTCTAGAAATCATCGTAGAAGATGCTGGTAAGCTCTATACAGCGTTTTTAGCAGTACGCAATGATTGTGTAGAAGCTTATACAGGTATGACTGAATATGTAGATGTTTATCAAACGTTACCGGAAGATTCCTTGTTGTGGTCTGTAGGGGCTTTATTGGAACAAGACAGACCACCACTTTGGATGAAATATATAGAGTATTTAATATATCAACGACAATGTGCCTTGGAGGATATGACAGAGAAATTAAGTCATATTGATAAATATCAGGATTTAGAGCAGGAAGTTAATTTTCTTCGGAATCTTTTATAGAATAGAGAGGAAGTGATTTTATGACGACGGTTCAACAAATTATTACTGTAATGGAACAACTAGCACCCCGCTCTTATGCAGAGTCTTGGGATAATGTAGGTTTAATGGTGGGCAATCGGAATGCAGTTGTTACAGGTGTAGTGACTACGTTAGACGTAACAGAAGAGGCTGTAGAATATGCTATTGAACAGAATTGTAATCTAATTATTAGTCATCACCCATTGATTTTTAAAGGTTTGAAACAATTATCCTACGATACAGTACAAGGACGCATGATCAATCGCTTGATTCAACATAAGATTGCCGTATATAGTGCTCATACGAATCTTGATATTGCATCAGGCGGTCTCAATGATATGTTGGCGAAACAATTAGGCCTCACAGATATTAAGGGCTTTATTAAAACTGGTGAAGAGGTGCTCTATAAGGTGACCACCTTTGTACCTGAAAGCTCGGCTGATGCGGTTCGTTTGGCTATGGGCGATGCAGGAGCAGGTCGAATTGGTAATTACGAGTATTGCAGCTTCAGTACCCATGGTGAAGGGCGCTTTGTTGGTAATGAAGATTCTCATCCTGTCATTGGGACAGCTGGTGCTTTGACAGTGACTCCTGAGGTACAAGTAAATGCTATAGTCGATGGTACGCATTTAAGCGAAGTCGTAGCGGCTATGAAATCAGCTCATCCGTATGAAGAGGTGGCTTATGAGGTTTTGAATATAGTTGAGCCTACTAGTTCAACTCAATATCTAGGCCGGGTAGGTCGCTTGCCTAATGCATTAAACTTAGAATCTTTCCGTGAATGGGTACAAGAGGCATTGCCTGATGCTAATATTCGCTTTGCCGGTATTGCGCCAGAAACAATTCAATCCATTGCGCTATGCTCCGGAGCAGGTGCTGAATTTATTAAGGATGCTGCTAGATTACATGTAGATGCCTATATCACAGGTGATGTGAAGTATCATGAGGCGCAAATGGCTAAGGAGTTGGGTTTGCTCGTAGTTGATGCGGGTCATTTTGGAACTGAGTCTATAGTGGCGCGTGGTTTGTGTGACTATTTAATCTCTGTAGGATTTACTGTTCCTGTGAAAGCTTTTACAGAACAAAATGATTTCTTCTTTGTGTAATGATGCATTTTCTTGCAACAAATTGTTAGCTATGATAAACTGAATTGAAGCAAGTATGAAAGACGATTGCGAGTCTATAAGACTCGAGGAAAGTCCGAGCTCCATAGGGCAGGATGCCAGATAACGTCTGGCGAGGGTAACCTTAGGGAAAGTGCCATAGAAAAGGAAACCGCCACGTAAGTGGTAAGGGTGGAAAGGTGAGGTAAGAGCTCACCAGCAGTCTGGTAACAGGCTGGCTCGGTAAACCCCATCCGGAGCAAGACCGAATAGGGAAGGGTTAAGGGTGGTCCCGCCTACCTTCCGGGTTGTGTCGCTCGAGCGTGCAGGCGACTGTACGCCTAGAAAGATAATCGTCACCGCGCAAGTGGAACAGAACTCGGCTTATTGATTGCTTGCTTCCATATTTAACATATAATTGATAGTATATAAGATTGTAGATCTTTGTTAGGAGAACTTCATGGCAATTACAGCAATTACTAGTGTACAAGAATTTGATGAGAAAGTGCTTGGCGCTAAAGGTTTAGCTATTGTTGATTTTTGGGCTGGTTGGTGCGAACCTTGTACCGTTATGCGTCCAGAGATTGAAGATGTAGCAGAGCGTTTAAAAGGTCAAGTAGAATTCTTTAGTGTTGATGCAGAAGATAAAAATCTTCGAGGTATTTTGTTAAAAGAAGATGTTGATGGTATTCCATCCTTAGTATTCTTCCGAGATGGTAAAATGCTTGATTCCCTTGTGGGTTATAAAAAAGCAGATATGCTTGAGTCTCTAATAAAGGAAGTTATCTAATTAATAACTAGGAATTCGTAGAAAATAAATAACATGAGGCTGTATATAAGAAAAGTTAATTTCTTATATACAGCTTTTTTGTTAAATTTTATAGTTTTCAAAAATGTTAAGTGATATAATAAAATAGTAAAGTTATGATTGTCATCATGCTGGTTGAACTTCGTCAAACTGATAGAGTGAGCTCATAAAAATGATTTCTGTCATAAACGTTGTAGTTTATTAAGTAATATAATTATATTGCGCAAAGTTGTTGTAAGGAGGCTATATTCCATGAAGAATCGTATAAATAGTTTGTGGACACTCTTCCAAGAACGCCGTTTGAGTCGACGCACATTTATGAAATCCTGTGTAGCACTCACTGCTATTTTAGGTCTACCTCCAACGATGTTAGACACCGTTGTTAAGGCTGCCGAAACAACTGAATTACCTACGGTGATTTGGTTGCATGGTCATGAATGTACTGGTTGTAGTGAATCTTTTATCCGTTCATCCTCTCCCTTTACTTCTGATGTTATTTTGAACATGATTTCTCTTGAATATGATGATACTTTGGCGGCAGCGTCTGGTGCACCATTAGAGGAACATTTAGAAAAAATCATCAAAGAAAAAGCCGGTAAATATATCTTGGCTGTTGAAGGTGGCGTACCACTTGATGAAGATGGTGTTTATTGCACAGTAGGTGGACGTACATTTAAAGAATCCCTATTAGAAGCAGCTAAAGGAGCTGCAGCAATCATAGAATATGGTTCTTGTGCTTCTTGGGGTGGTATACAGGCTGCAAAACCAAATCCAACAAATACAGTTTCTGTATCTTCCGTTGTAACTGGTAAGCCAATTATCAAGGTCCCTGGCTGCCCTCCAATTCCAGAGGTTATGACTGGTGTAATCATGCACTATGCATTATTTGGTCAAATCCCACCTCTTGATGCGCAAGGTCGTCCAAAACAATTTTATGGCAATCGTATTCACGACACATGCTATCGTCGTGCCTTCTTTGATTCTGGACTCTTCGTTGAAAAATTTGATGATGATGCATCTAAATCTGGTTGGTGCTTGTACAAGGTAGGTTGTCGTGGACCTCAAACATATAATTCTTGCGGTAATCTACGTTGGTGGAATGGTTTGTCCTATCCAATTCAATCCGGTCACGGGTGTATTGGTTGCTCTGAAAAGGGCTTCTGGGATAATGATGTGTTCTACAAACGATTACCAGATATTCCATTGGCTAATACTATCACAACTGCTGATACAATCGGTACAGTAGCTGCCGTTGGTGCCACTGCAGCGGTTATCGTTCATGGTGCAGCAACTCTTACGCGTAATAAAATTCTTGATATGAAAGAAGAAAAACGCTTAAAAGAACAAGGCTTATGGGATGAAAAGAAACATAATAATGGAGGAGGTCACTAATGAAACGCGTAGTAGTAGATCCGATTTCCCGTATTGAAGGTCATTTACGGGTTGAAATAAAAGTTGATGAAGCGAGTGGTAAAGTAGAGGATGCATTGTCTTCTGGTACTGCTTGGCGCGGTATCGAACTTGTTGCTAAAGATCGCGATCCTCGTGACCTTTGGGCGTTCGTACAACGGATTTGTGGTGTATGTACTACAACACATGCGTTGGCAGCATTACGTGCGGTAGAGGATGCAATTGGAATTACAATTCCTAAAAATGCAAATTATATACGTAATATCATGCATAGTAGTCTAGATGTGCATGATCATATCGTGCATTTTTATCACTTACATGCGCTTGATTGGGTTAGTCCGATAGCAGCTCTTAGTGCAGATCCTGCTAAAACAGCTCAATTACAAAATGATGTATTAGCAACTTATAATGTGAGCGGTTTAGCACCTGCGGAAACGGCATCAAAAGATTCAGCCTATCCTAAAGAGTTTCCTAAGGCTACTACAGCATACTTTACGGCTGTACAACAAAAGGTTAAAAAAATAGTTGAATCAGGTCAATTGGGGATTTTCTCCGCTCAATGGTGGGATCATCCTGATTATAACTTGTTACCTCCAGAAGTTCATTTGATGGCCGTATCTCATTATTTGAACATTCTTGATCGTCAACGGGATATTGTAATTCCTCATGTTGTATTTGGTGGCAAAAACCCTCATCCTCATTACATTGTAGGTGGCATGCCATGCTCTATTTCTATGAATGATATGAATGCCCCTATTAATACGCAACGCCTTGCTGCTGTAGAGCAATCTATTGCATTGACTAAAGACTTAGTTGATAATTTTTACGTGCCAGATCTATTAGCTATCGGTAAAATATATGTAGAAAAAGGTATGATCGATGGTGGTGGCCTTGCGAAGAAACGCGTTATGTCCTATGGCGATTATCCTGATGATACGTACACCGGTATTTCTAATGGTGACTATCATAAGAAATGTATTGTTCGTTCCAATGGCGTTGTTGAAAACTTTGCGTTAGGTGTAGATAAAGCAACATTTATCCCATTAGAAGGTAAAGATTTCATGGATCCTCAATACCTTAGTGAAGAGGTTGATCATTCCTGGTTTACATATCCAGATGGAACAAAAACACTTCATCCTATTGAAGGTGTTACTGATCCTAAATTTACAGGTCCTAAATCTGGTACAAAAGAAAAATGGGAATTCCTTGATGAAGATAAAAAATACTCTTGGATTAAATCTCCAACTTTCAAAGGGAAAACTGCAGAGGTTGGTCCATTAGCAAAATATATTGTTGTGTATACAAAGGTAAAACAAGGCATAATCAAAGACCCAACTTGGGCTGAATCTATGATTGTTCGTCAAATTGATACAGTATCACAAGTATTGGGTGTACCAGCTCATGTATGGATGACTACTATGGTAGGACGTACAGCTTGTCGTGGCCTTGATGCACAAGTTGCGTCTAACATCAGCCAATATTACTTCGATAAACTTGTAGAAAATATTAAAAATGGTGATACTGCGGTAGCGGATATGACTAAATTTGAGCCAAATACATGGGATAAAGACGCAAAAGGTGTTGGTCTTGTAGATGCGCCTCGAGGTGGCTTGGGTCACTGGATTCATATTAAAGATGGTCGCTCTGCAAATTACCAATGTATCGTCCCATCTACATGGAATGCGTGCCCTAAGACTGCAGCAAATGAACATGGCGCATACGAAGATGCTATGATTGATACACATGTAAAAATTGCAGACAAACCACTTGAAATTTTGAAGGTAATTCACTCCTTCGACCCATGTCTTGCCTGTGCAACCCATTTATACAATAAAAAAGGCGAAAAAATTGTTTCCGTCAATACAGATGCATTGTGTAAATAAAGGGTGGTGGACTTATGTTAATACATACTGACAAAAAGGCGTATGTCGTATTTAGTTTATGGCTACGCATATTCCACTGGACTATGGTGCTTAGTGTAACGGCTTTATTCTGGACTGGTTTATATATTGGTGATCCAGGGTTTTCGGCTATTACAGGTAATCCAGAGCCAACTTTTGCAATTGATGGTTGGTTTTCTATGGAAACTATGCGTCGTATCCATTTCATTGCGGGTGTTATCTTAACATCCTCCTTTATCTTCCGATTTGCCGGTGCTCTTTGGAATCGAGGGGACAGACTATTGCCTAAATTCCGTCAAAAACGGTATTGGTACGGTCTTAAAGAAACTACATTGCACTATTTGATGATCCCTCAAAAACATGAACATCATTGGCTTCGTAATTCCTTAGCTAGAACTGCGTATATGATGGTATACATTATGTTCTTCTTTGAAATCTTAACGGGTTTTGCAATGTATTCGATGATTGAGCCTAATGGTGTTCTAGGAATGTTATTTTCACCAGTGGTTACATTATTTGGTGGGGAATACAAAGTCCATGTTATCCATCACTACATTGCGTGGGGATTCTTGTTCTTTACTATTGTTCACGTGTATATGGCATTCCGAGAAGATGTTATGGAGGAATCGGGCGAAGTATCGGCTATGGTTTCCGGTATGAAATATTACGCTCATGATCCAATTGATATTGAAGACCTCAATGGTAAACGTCGTCGTGGGGAACGTATTGATAAACCATCTGGTACTACATACCGTCCAAGTGATCCTAATGATCCTAGAGAAAGAGAATTACAAGAAAATGATTAATACAAGTACTGATATCATCAGTGGCTTGGAACAATACGCGGACTCAGAGGGTCCGCGTATTGATTTAAATAGCCTTTATGATGATGGAGACAATGAAATTATCCTACTCGGAGTCGGCAATATTTTGCTTACCGATGAGGGATTAGGTGTTCATGTAGTAAAAGAATTGAAAGAATCTTTCACATTCACGCCTGCAATTTCCATTATTGACGGTGGCACTATGGGAATGGAATTACTTACGTATATGCGTGGTATGAAGAAAATCCTTCTTGTAGACGCTATTAATGGCGGAGATGCTCCAGGAACTATATATGAATTTCCTCATAAGGAATTAGAACAATATTTTACGGAACATATTTCTGTACATGAAGTAGGAATGCAAGATATTTTACGTATCCGTGCTATTCAAGAGGATCCATTAGAAGATGCAGTGGTTATCGGTGTAGAGCCGGAATCATTGGAAATTGGTTTTGAACCTAGCGAGCCGGTACAATGCGCCTTGCCTGAGGTTAAGAAACGTGTTTTGAATGTACTACGAGAATGGGGCGTAGTAGCTGAGCCTAAAGCATAAAGTGAAAATTTCATATAGTATATAGATAGCTTATAGAATGTAAAGATAGTCTCTGTATAGGAGTATTTATGATTGAAAATTATGGTAATGTTCGCGCCGTTTTAAATGAGTTGCGTTTGGCTCTAAAGAATTTGCGTGAAACTGGTGAGACATATTCGATTTATATTGAAAAAACGGGTTTAACAGAGGAAGAACAAGTTGAAGTATTAGAAACACTTGGACGCGGTCATATTACGATTAACTTTAATGAAACTGATCAACCTGTAGAATGGTATGAATCACAATTTTCTGGAATCTGGATTGGGACTTATAAAAATGGTCGTGATGACTCAATTTTACATACCGTAGAGGTCGCTAAGTATCCAGTTGTAGCTGGTGCTTATATAGAGGATATGGAACTGGCGGAGGAAGATTTACAATCTTGGATTGATGCTGCTGGATTATAGTAAAGGAGACCCTTAACGGGTCTCCATTTTATGAAAAATAGATGAAAATAGATGTTTTCGGTAAATTTGTGATAAAAATACATATAAATTTTTGATTAATAGTTAATAAAGTCAGAAATAATCATATTTATCTCTATATCATTAAAATAAATATTTTTTATAAGTCGCTTTATTAAGTAGCTTTGCAAATAAATGAATATAATATTGATTTGTTGTAGTTATATAAAGGATAAATGAAGTGTTTTGTTGGTGTTTTATAGAGAAATGGCTTATTTACTGGCTTTATAAACATTATTAGGCCTATTGTTAACCTTTAGCATTTGCCTTAATTTACTAATTAACATAAAATATGTGAGTAAAATACTTTGGAGGATTTATGTTACTTTCTATTGTAGTGCCTGTATATAACGAAGAGGAAAATATAGCGAACTTTTATAAAGCTGTAACTGATGTTATGTCAGGTCTCACGTATGATTATGAACTAATCTTCGTGGATGATGGATCTAGTGATTCGTCAGCTATGATACTACGTGAAATTGCATTCAATGATAAACATGTTAAAGTGTTATTGCTGGCTCGTAACTTTGGGCATCAAACGGCACTTACATGTGGACTTGATTATGCTCATGGCGATGCAGTCATTACAATGGACGGTGATATGCAGCATCCACCTGCATTGATTCCTGAACTAGTTCGATTGTGGGAATCAGGGTATGATGTGGTGCGTACCATTCGCGATTCAACTGATGACGCTAGTTGGGCTAAATCTTTCACGTCTAAGTATTATTACAAACTAATGAACAAAATGGCCGATGTTCCTATTGTTGAAGGCGGGTCAGATTTCCGCCTCATGAATAGTAAAGCATTGGGCACGTTGAAACGATTTAGAGAACATGGTCGATTTTTGCGCGGTATTGTTGGCGCCTTAGGGTATAGACAAGCAGAGTTGCACTTTGTGGCACCACCTCGATTTGCAGGTGTCTCAAAGTTTAGTGTGCGTAAAATGATTCGATTTGCTCTCGATGGTGTAACCGCTTTTTCAAGGGTGCCTTTACGGGCGGCCTTGTATGTAGGTGTACTTTGTGGTGGAATGAGTTTTTTGCTCATCTTACATCTTTTGTATGTATATCTTACAGGACAAGCTTTGAATGGGTGGACAACCTTGGGCGTATCAATCTTGTTTATTGGTGGAATTCAACTCGTCGGACTGGGGATTATTGGCGAGTATGTAGGTCGTATTTTTGAAGAGGTGAAGCAACGGCCTTTGTATTGGGTTAAGTCAGCTATAAATTTTGAAGAGCATGAAGAGGCTCCGTTACTCGGACCAAGCAGTGCAGATGTTTTTATGGCACCAGAGGCTTATACCAACAAGAGCAAAGAAGACTAGCTGTATTTGTGAATGCAAATAAATAGACGGTTAGTATATTTTGAATAAATAACTTACTTTAAAAGTTTTTTGGAAAGGAAGCATATGAAGTCAAAATATAGTAAGGTTAAAATAACGGCATTAACATTAACTTTTGTGTGTGCCACAACAGCCATGGTTGGCGCAACAACATTACAATATGGTGATAAGGGCAAAAGTGTTACAGCGGTTCAACAACAACTAATTAAACACGGCTATAATGCTACAGATAAAAATGGTGTATATGGTAAGGAAACGAAGTGGGCAGTTCGTTTGTTCCAACAAGATCGTGGCCTTCCAGTGGATGGTATCGTAGGTCCTGCTACGTATAACGCATTGATGGGTGCTCCTCGTTCTACGAAGGCAGTATTGACTCAAAATGCAGCGACTAAAGCAGTAGCAACGAAATCCGCTTTTACAAACAGCAACGCGACATCCCGTCGTATCGCTGGTCAATCCATTAATGGCAAGAACGTTAAATTAAACAATATTACGAAAAATGAAACACCTAGCAGTATTCACGCAATCTTGGCAGAAGCTGACAAATACCGCGGTGTACCATATGTATTTGGCGGTACTACTCCAAGTGGCTTTGACTGCTCTGGTTATGTTAAATATGTATTTGAAAAACAAGGTATTTCCTTACCACGTTTGGCAGATGAACAGTATAACGTAGGTGTTGAAGTTTCTCGTGCGAACTTGAAAGCAGGGGATTTGGTATTCTTCGAAACATATGAACCAGGTCCATCTCACTCTGGCATTTATATTGGCGATGGCAAGTTCATTAGCGCCACTTCCAGTCGTGGTGTTGCAGTAGCAGATCTTGATACTGGCTAT
Source organism: uncultured Veillonella sp. (assembly GCF_963551295.1). NCBI lineage: Bacteria > Bacillati > Bacillota > Negativicutes > Veillonellales > Veillonellaceae > Veillonella > uncultured Veillonella sp. Next base: position 23,222 of record NZ_CAUVFT010000005.1, on the reverse strand, counting down.
TGGGGTGAACGTTACATCGGCGCAAAACGCGTTGTACGCTAATTTAATAACTAGCTATAAAAGAGGCTATACGAATCAATTTTGTTTTGTTGATTTGTATAACCTCTTTTTATGTTTATTATCTACGATTTAACTAGCATTGACTAAATTTGACCTTTACTTTTATTGTAAAAAATATGGATTAAAATTTATATCATTCACGGTCTGATTGGATTGGTGTGAAAGTGCGTGAATTCCGCATAATCTCAATGTTTTTGATAGATTTTATATCGTTTTTGAGTTATAATGAAGAGTAAATAATTTTAGGAGGAATATACACATGAAGGGTAATGAACTGCGTCAAGCATACTTGCAGTTTTTTGAAAGTAAAGGACATTTAAAATTAGATAGTTTTTCTCTTATACCAGAAAACGATCCGTCTTTGTTATTGATCGGGGCAGGTATGGCGCCATTGAAGCCTTTCTTTACAGGTAAATTGGTACCTCCTTGTCGTCGTATTACAACATGCCAAAAAAGTATGCGTACCGGTGACCTTGAAAACGTAGGGCGTACAGCACGGCATCATACATTCTTTGAAATGTTGGGGAATTTCTCTTTCGGGGACTACTTTAAAAAAGAAGCTATTCATTGGGCGTGGGAGTTTTTAACTGAGGTTATTAAACTCGATAAAAATAGATTATATGTTACTGTATATCCAGATGACCAAGAGGCATATGATACATGGCATAATGATTGTGGTGTAGAAGAGAGCCATATCACGCGTCTCGAAGATAACTTCTGGGAAATTGGCGAAGGCCCATGTGGTCCAGATAGCGAAATCTTTTTTGATCAAGGTCCTGAACATGGTTGTGATGACCCTAATTGTGCGCCAGGCTGTGATTGCGATCGCTATCTTGAAATTTGGAACTTAGTGTTTACTCAATTCAATAAAATGCCAGATGGATCTTATGAACCATTACAACATAAAAACATCGATACAGGCGCCGGTCTTGAACGATTGGCTTCTGTATTACAAGGCTGTAAAACAAACTTTGAAACCGATTTGATTTTCCCAATCATCGAAGCCACTGCAAAACGCGCTGGTGTTACATATAACGAAGATCCAAATACAGATGTTTCTTTAAAAGTTATCGCTGACCACGCTCGTGCTGTCACTGCATTGATCTCCGATGGCGTATTGCCATCCAACGAAGGTCGCGGCTACGTATTGCGTCGTATTTTACGCCGTGCTGTACGTCATGGCCGTTTACTTGGTATTGAAGGTATCTTCTTAACACCACTTATTGATGTAGTTGTAGACATCCTTGGCCCTGGTATTACATCTATTGCTGAGAAACAAGACTTCGTTAAACGCGTGGTTCAAAACGAAGAAGAACGCTTTAACCAAACCTTGGAACAAGGTCTTGAGTTATTAAACTCCTTAATCGATACATTAGCCGCTGAAAAGGCAACTGTAGTTCCTGGTTCTGAAGTATTCAAACTATATGATACCTATGGATTCCCTTGGGAATTAACAGAGGAAATCGCTTCTGAACGTGGTTTTACAATCGACCATGAAGGCTTTGAAGCTGCTATGAAAGAGCAACGTGAACGCGCTCGTGAAGCCCGTGTTAAAGAAGATGCAAAGGTAGCAACACCGGATATTACATTCTTGAAAGACGAAGAACTTCTTGAGGACGAGGCTGTAGAAGCATCTTCTGTATTGATGATAGGTAAAGGTGCTGAACGTTTACAAACAGCTGCTGACGGTGATGAAATTACTATCATCGTACGTACGACTCCATTCCATGCAGAAGGGGGTGGACAATTAGGCGATACAGGCTTTATTGTAGGCTCAATGGGTAAAGTAGAGGTTCATAACACTAAACGTTTACCAGAAGGCACTGTATATCATATCGGTACTGTTGTAGAAGGCTCCATCTCTGAAGGCGATGATGTCACTCTTGAAGTGGATACAAATCGCCGTGCAGCAATGGCTCGCAATCATACAGCGACCCATTTGTTACATGCTGCTTTGAAACAAATCTTAGGTGAGCATGTAAACCAAGCAGGTTCTTTAGTAACTCCAGATTACTTGCGTTTCGACTTCACCCATTTCTCCCCTGTAACGCAAGAGGAACTTGATCAAATCGAAGCACTTGTAAACGAAGAGATACTTAAAGCAACTGATCTTGCCATTGCTGAAATGTCCATGGATGAAGCAAAAGCAAAAGGTGCTATGGCGCTTTTCGGTGATAAATATGGCGATGTGGTTCGCGTTGTTGAGGTCCCAGGATTCTCCGTTGAATTGTGTGGTGGGTCCCACGTAGGAAATACCGCATTCGTTGGTTCCTTCCGATTAACATCTGAAGCTGGTATCGGCTCTGGTGTACGTCGTATTGAGGCTATTACAGGTCGTGCAGCTCTCGATGCAGCAAAACAAGATCGTTTGACTATCGAACGCATGGCGGGTGAGCTTAAAACTAAAGCTCCTCAAGTAGAGGAACGCTTACATCAAGTATTGGCGGAGGCTAAAGAAACAGCAAAAGAATTAGAACAAATTCGTAAAGAGGTTTCTGCTGCGGGTGCTGCTGACATTATTGCTGGTAAAGTTATGGTAGGTGATGTAGAGTTTGTAGGGGCTGCTGTAAAAGCATCTTCTATTGATGAATTACGAGATTTAGCTGATATGGGTCTTGATAAATTAAATGGCTCTGGCGTAGTACTCGTAGGTGCTATTATGGGCGATGACAAGGTAAACTTTGTATGTAAAGTATCCAAAGATGTCGTTGCTAAAGGTGCAAAAGCTGGTAATATCGTTAAAGCGGCTGCTCAAGTAGCTGGTGGTAATGGCGGTGGTCGTCCAGATATGGCACAAGCAGGTGGTAAAGAGCCAGCTAAATTGATGGAAGCATTAAAAGCTGGTGGTGAAGCCTTAAAATCTATGTTACAATAGGCATATAATTTTATAATTATACTTGTATCTGTTATAGAAATTTTTCATAATGCATAAAAAGTTACTGACTTTGTAGCTTTAATTCAAGTATAATAGTAGGTGAGATTTCACTTTTATGGTGAAATCTGCCGATGTAATAAAAAGGAGGGATACGATGAACGTTTCAGATGAAACCATGTTATTCCGTAAAGTAGACGATGAACCGATGACCGCTGAAGAGGTGCTTACGCGTGTTTATCAATCTATTCAAGAAAAAGGTTACAATCCAATTAATCAAATCTTAGGGTATCTAATCTCTGGAGACCCTGCGTACATAACAAGTTATAATAATGCGCGTTCCGATATCCGTCGTTTAGAGCGTGATGACTTGATTGAAGAACTGTTGAAAGAATACGCAAAGGCTAAACAACTATAATGAGAATTATGTCATTAGATGTAGGCAGCCGTACTATTGGTATTGCCTGTAGCGATGCACTGCTCATGACAGCACAAGGTATTGAAACCATTCGTAGAACATCTCTAGAAAAAGACTTTAATCGCTTACAAGAACTCATTTCTGAATATGAAGTACATGAACTAGTGGTAGGTATGCCGAAAAATATGAATGGTACAAAAGGTGAACGGGCTGAAAAGACTGAAGAATTCGTTGCAAAGATGAAGGAAGTCATCGATTTACCTGTTACATATTGGGATGAGCGGTTATCTACTGTTATGGCTGAACGTCAACTCATTGCGGCTGACGTGAGCCGTAAAAAGCGTAAATCCGTTATCGATAAAATGGCAGCGGTTGTAATTTTGCAAGGATACTTAGATCGCTTGCAGTTTAATAAATAAGTATTTTCTTTAAGGAGGGTTTCCAATGGTTGACCAAAATTTTGAAGGTGAAGTGTATTATTTGGAATTCGAAGACGAACATGGTAATAAACAATACTTCACAGAAGATGTTATCTTGAGTCATGAAGGTCAAGAGTATGCCGTTCTTGTACATGTACAAGATGAAGATGCTGATCATGAAGGTCAAGATGACACATACATGATCTTGGCTCGCATCGAAACAAACGAAGAAGGCGTAGAAGAATACGTACCTTTGGATGAAGAAGATGAAAACTTTGAAACTCTAGTAAAATTGTATGAAGACATGGATGAAGACGAATAATCGTTTTTAGCATAAATTTAGCGTATTGTCAGTGGACAATGCGCTATTTTTATTTTGTTATACATTATCATTGTTGTACAAAGACGAGACTTCATTTATGCTAAAGGCATAACAAATTCACAAAATTAATATATTGCATAAAATGTAATAAGCGTAATCATTGCCCTTTTATATAGGGGAAATATAGAGTTTATGGTATAATGAATTGATATACTGTTATGTTACAGAAAGGAACTCAACAACGTGAGAAAAGCCTTAAGATATATTTTGATCCTAGTTATTGTAGGTATATTAATTATTGGTGGAGGCCTTGGTGCATTGTACTTTGTACCGAATACCTTTGCTCAAGATGATGGAACACAAGTAGTCGTTATAGAAAAAGGTCAAACTGGTACTGAAATTGCAGATATGCTTTTTGAAAGGGGGCTTATTCGCTCAACTCAAGGCTTTAAGCTTTGGTTATACTTGAGTGGTACCAATGATAAGCTTCAAACTGGCCATTATCAAATACCTAATAAGGTAACTGTGCACGAACTCATTTCTTTGTTACAAGAAGGTCATGTAGAATCTATTCGTGTTACAATTCCTGAAGGCTATACAGTTGGGGATATCGCTATCGTTCTTGAAAAGAATCAAATCATGAAGGCGAAGGACTTCTTGGCTGAAGCTAAAACTTATGTACCATACCCATACATGAAAGGCACAAAACCTGCTACATATCCTGTAGAAGGCTTCTTGTTCCCAAGTACATATGAAATCCCCGTAGGGGCTACACCTCGTGATGTTATTCAAATGATGGCTGATGAAATGAATCGTTATCTCACACCAGCTGTGAAGAAACAAATTCAAGCTCAACATATGAGTATTCATGACTTTGTAACCTTGGCGTCTATCGTTGAACGAGAGTCGTTATTTGATGCAGACCGTCCAACCATTGCAGGGGTATTCAAAAAGCGTCTAGCTCATGGTATTCCATTGCAATCTGATGCGACTATTTCCTATGTACTTGGTTATGCAAAGGAAAATGTAACGATTGGTGATACACAATTGCAAAGCCCATATAATACATATGTATCTAAAGGTTTACCACCAGGACCAATTGCAAACCCTGGTAAAAAAGCTTTAGATGCAGTATTACACTCTGAAAATACAGATTATTTATACTTCGTAGCAGATAAAGAGGGGCATAATCACTTCTCTAAATCATACGAAGAACATTTAGCAGAGGTTAATAAAATTTATGGCGCTGACACAGTAAAAAATTCTTCTGCTAATACTGAAGTAGCTGCACAAGCTGGTCCTAACTATGACGTAGCAGTAGCGACTACAGAGCCTAATTATAATTATAGTTCTGCAGAAGCAGTGGAAGCAGATTCTCAATATGTTGATGTAGAACCTAGTTATAAATACACACCAACTACAGTTCCAGCGGCTGAGGTCCCAGATCCTGTACCAGGTTCAACACAAAATCAATCATCGACGCAAGTTACGCAAACTGCTCCATCCTATGGAAATAATACAAATACCAATACGTATGTACCAACGACGACACCTGTACCTGAATCGATGCAGAACGTTATTCCTAATGCACAACAAGCACCACAAATTCAGGTAGAATCTGCAAATCCGGCTGAACGCTCTACGTTGGTAGTTCCTAGTGGTACTAACAATAGATAATGTAGGAGATTTAATCTACTTTCATGATATTAAATGATATTTTAAATGAACAGCGTATTTACGCGATGATTAATGATGTGCCGATTTTACGAGAATCTGAGGTTCATCTATTTGAAGAATTAATAGGTTTATACCGGCCCACCTCTGTGTTAGAGGTGGGCACAGCCATTGGTTACTCCGCTTTGTTGATGGCACCATTACTCGACGAAGAGGACGGGCATATTACCTCCATTGAATTGGATGATGTGCGCTATGAAATGGCGAAATACTATATTAACCAATCCGATTATACCGATAAAATTACATTGCTGAAAGGCGATGCGTCTCAAGTCTTAACGGAACTCACAGGCGAATACGATCTAGTGTTTTTAGATGGGCCAAAGGGGCAATATTTAAAACAACTTGAACTTATTCTGCCGCATGTGAAAGAAGGGGGCGTCATTCTTGCAGATAATGTACTCTTTAGAGGCTATGTAAGGGGCGATAAGGAACCGCCAAAACGGTTCAAAACTATCGTAAAACGGTTACAAGAATACTTAACATATGTTGAAAATAAAGAATTGTTTAACACCACCATTTATCCCATGGGTGATGGTATGAGTGTGAGTGTGTGGAAAGGGCACAACAAATAATGGCAGAACATTTTATGGAATTGCTTTGTCCTGCAGGTAATATGGACAAGCTTAAAATGGCTATTCGCTATGGTGCGGATGCCGTATATTGCGCAGGTAAACGTTTTGGCTTGCGCGCAGGTAACTCTAATTTCTCCGATGAGGAATTAAAGGAAGCTGTAGAATTTGTACATGCGCATGGCAAAAAGATTCATGTTACATGTAATATCATTCCTCACAACGAGGACTTTGAAGGTTTAGAAGACTATTTGAAATTCCTTGAAAGTATCGGTATTGATGCTATCATCGTTGCAGATATGGGAATTTTCAGCCTTGCTAAGCGCGTAGCTCCAGGTTTAGAGCTTCACGTAAGTACACAAGCTTCTACTACGAATTGGTATACAGTTCAGATGTGGAAAGAACTTGGTGCCACACGTGTTGTAGCGGCTCGCGAAGTATCCTTAGCAGACCTTAAAGAAATGAAGGACCATGTAGATATTGAAATTGAGTCCTTTGTACATGGTTCTATGTGTATCTCTTACTCCGGTCGCTGCTTATTGTCTAACTATATGACAGGTAATCGCGATGCTAACCGTGGTCAATGTTCTCAATCTTGCCGTTGGAAATATTCTCTTGTAGAATCTAATCGACCTGGTGAATATTACCCAATCGAAGAAGATGAACATGGCACCTATATCTTTAACTCTAAAGACTTGTGCTTGATTCACCGCATTCCAGATCTTTATGAAGCTGGTATTGATAGCCTTAAAATCGAAGGGCGTATGAAATCAGTTCATTATTGTGCCACAGTGGCAAAAGTATATCGTACAGCGATTGATACATATCTTAAAGAAGGTAAAGATTGGTATGTTCGTCCAGAATGGATTGCAGAATTAGAGAAGATTTCCCATCGTCCTTATACAGATGGCTTTGCAGAAGGTCGTCCTGATGAAACGGCTCAAAACTATGGTAAATCTACGAATACGCAGAGCCATGACTTCATCGGTTTAGTTATAGGCTACAACGAAGAAGAAAAATACGTTGATCTTGAACAACGTAATAACTTCAAGGTGGGCGATAAGGTAGAATTCTGCCAACCGAAAGGGGAACTCGTTGAAACTGTTATCGAAAAAATGACAGATGAAGATGGCAATCCTATCGATGTAGCACCTCATGCACAAATGAAAGTACGTATCTATATGGATACACCACTTGAACCGTATTCCATGATGCGCCGTGAGTGCAAACCTAAAGAGGATGAATAGTTAAAAAAACTGGTATCGAAGACTAATTAAAGTCTAAAAGATAGTTACTATTTAGAAAAAGATAGATACTATTTTCAAAATGGTAGTAAGCCTATTAGCTATATAAGATAGTCCATCTAGTTTAGTTTATAAAAATCTAAATGATATAATGGTGATGCGAAGGAGGATATTTTATGAGTGGTACAGCCTTAGAACCGAGTAAATCAATCGGTGCTTTTCCAGATGTACCAGACTTAACCACCTCTGGAGAAGAAGCGTATGTGTACTTTCACATTGATACTAAACATACGAATTTCATCAATCGCATCATTGAAGGCTATGAATATTTAGGTGTTATGACCTCGGTAGATGCGAGTGGGCGGTGTATGTTGCGCTGCACACCATCTACAAGGCCTTTGGCGCTTGAAGTATTAAGTAGTTTATCCGACTATGTCACTATAGAAGGTTAAGTATAATTTTGATTGTAAATCGTATGAGGAAATTTAATTACTTTACTAGATTTACAATTACATCAAATGTATACGAATTGTAGAGAAATGAGAGTGTATCTATGAAACAATCTATTTTGAAACGCACATTATTAACAGCTTGCCTTGGAGTATCTATGGCAGGTGTAGCTATGGCGGGTCCTGTAGGCCCTGTAATCATTCCTCAAGCAGGGGAGGTGGTTGTTATCAACCATGGTCCTGATATGACTTTCACAGGGAATATCAATTTTGATGTTGAAAGCCAAACTAACAACAATTTACAAATTGGTTCTACTGTGATTCCTAATGTGGTATACGGTGCGGCTTTTAATAAGTCTGGCGCACCAGATACAATCATCCCAGCTCAAACGTATGTATATGTAGGCACAAAAGACGGGGCGAATGCTTTCACAGAAGCTAGCGATGCAGACAAAAAAGGGGCAAGCTGGAATGTGGAAACATTGAAGAAAACTAAATCTGGCGATGTACAATTGGCGAGCCGTGGCGTTCCTGAAAAACCATTGGCTAACCAAGTGGCGACCATTAAAGATTCCATTATGCTTAGCGCTGTAGACCTCAGTACTACAGAGGTGGGACGCAATAGCAAGGGCGTTTTATATATGACCGTACCTAAGGAATTGAAATTGACTGCTGACACAGGCATTCCTGATGATGTACGTGAAACTATGCCAGCCATGTTCCGGGGCAAAATGGGAGACTCCCTCATGGTAAACCTCATGCCTCTAAATGAAGAAGAGAAGCAACAGTTAGCGGCAAATCCACATAATGCCAATACTATCGTATTCAACCGTGGTATGAACATGGCAAAAATGATTGGATCCTCTGCACGTACAAGCAAGGTGTATACATACATGAAGGACCATTATTTGAACCTTGTTATTGTAGCGAAAGATTACGATGATAACGGTGCTCGTGGTAGCGGTGTTATGATGGTATCTAAACAAGATAACTCTAATGACGTGCTCTTAACACTCTACAAAGGTCCAGACCTTTCTACTAGCAAATTGGAAAAAGTAATTGGTGCTATGTTGTCTACAAACTTCAAACGTTAATTTGCAAATAATGTATATAATAGCTCGAGATTCTGATATGTTCCGCCTTCACTGGTTGTCTAGTAAAGGGGACATATCATTCTCGGGCCGTTTTTTTAAGATATATGTATATATAGGTATAAATAAAGGTGAGATTTGCAGTTTATAGCTTTTACAGAAATTACAGTTTATAGTTTTCAAGAAATTTACAGTTAAACTGTATTGAATTTTTTAGTCCTCTATGATACTATAATCTAGTAAAAGTGATGCAAAGGACATGATTCTTTTATCCCTGTGTACCAGAGAGAGGCTGATGCTGGAAATGCCTTACACATATATTAGAGTTACCCCCTTTAAACTGATTTGTCGAACCTAAGTAGGCAAATACGGTCGCCACCGTTATCGGGCTTAATGAAGTGAATTAACTATACACATATATTGGTATAGGTAGTTAACTAGGGTGGAACCGCGAATGATCTTCGTCCCTTGTTTGTAGGGATAGAAGGTCTTTTTTTATTACCCAATTTCTTCAAGCTAATTACTCAATGTTTATGTATTGTGTGGTAAGTAGGTATATTGGTGAAAGTAGAAAATCAAAGCTATCCTAGTTTATAAATTGGAGGAAAGAAAAATGGCAGATGTAAAAATCATTTTACCTGATGGTAGTGCGAAGGAATACGCTGCTGGCACTACTCTTGGGGAAGCAGTAAAACAACTATCTAACAGTTTGGCTAAAAAAGTACTAGCTGCAAACGTAAATGGCGAATTAACAGACCTTCGCGAAGAACTTGTAGATGGCTCTGAAGTTGCGTTCTTAACATTCGAAGATGAAGGTGGCAAACATACTTTGCGTCACACAGCTTCTCATATCTTGGCACAAGCTGTTAAACGTTTATGGCCTGAAGCTAAATTGGCTATCGGTCCTGCTATCGATAAGGGTTTCTACTATGATATCGATATGGAACATATTTTGACTCCTGAAGATTTGGGTAAAATCGAAAAGGAAATGAGCCGTATTGTAAAAGAAAATTTACCGATTACTAAATCCGTTATGCCTCGTCAAGAAGCTATCGAATTCTTTAAAGCTAAAAATGAAGATTACAAGGTAGAATTGATTCAAGATCTTCCTGAAGATGCTGTAATCTCTTGCTACTCTCAAGGCGATTTCATCGATCTTTGTGCAGGACCTCACGTGGCATCTACCGGTAAGGTGAAAGCTTTCAAATTACAAAGCATTGCAGGTGCATACTGGCGCGGCGACGAAAAGAATAAAATGTTACAACGTATTTACGGTACAGCATTCGAGAAAAAAGAAGAACTGGATGCATACCTTCACATGCTTGAAGAAGCGGCTAAACGAGACCACCGTAAGCTTGGTAAAGAACTTGGCTTGTTTGTTATCAAAGAAGAAGGTCCTGGTTTCCCATTCTTCTTGCCAAAAGGCATGGCTCTTCGCAACGAATTAGAAAACTTCTGGCGCGAAGTTCACCATGAATTTGAATACGAAGAAATTCGTACACCAATCATCTTGAACAAACAATTGTGGGAAACATCTGGTCACTGGTTCCATTACCGCGAAAATATGTACACTACAATTATTGACGAAGAAGAATATGCAATTAAACCAATGAACTGTCCAGGCGGTATCTTGGTTTATCAAAACGAAATGCATTCTTACCGTGACTTCCCATTGCGTTACGCTGAACTTGGTCTAGTTCACCGTCATGAATTATCTGGTGCATTACACGGCTTGTTCCGGGTACGTGCTTTCACACAAGACGATGCTCACGTATTTATGTTGCCATCCCAAATGCAATCTGAGTTGATGAAAGTTATCGAATTATTTGACCGTATCTATAGCCAATTTGGTTTGAAATACCATGTGGAATTATCCACTAAACCAGACAATGCTATGGGGGATGATGCGATTTGGGAAGCCGCTACAGAAGCATTGCGTAATGCTATCGAAGCAAAAGGTATTCCATACGTAATTAACCCTGGTGATGGTGCATTCTACGGTCCTAAACTTGACTACCATATTGAAGACTCCTTAGGCCGTACATGGCAATGTGGTACTATCCAATTGGATATGAACTTGCCAGAACGTTTCCAAATTGAATATGTTGGCGAAGACGGTCAAAAACATCGCCCTATTATGATTCACCGTGCATGCTTCGGCTCCATGGAACGTTTTATCGGTATCTTAACTGAACACTATGCAGGTGCATTCCCAACATGGATGGCTCCTGTACAAGTTAAAATCTTGCCTATCTCTGAAAAACACGTTGAATATGCTAAGGACTTGGCAAAACAAATGCACCGCGACTATGTACGTGTGGAAGTAGACGATCGCAGCGAAAAAATCGGTTATAAAATCCGCCAAGCACAAATGGCAAAGGTTCCATACATGCTTGTTGTGGGTGATAAAGAGGTCGAAGAAGGCACAGTTAACGTTCGTAAACACGGTGGTGACGAATTGGGCTCCGTACCATTCGAAGAATTCTTCAATTCTATTAAAACTGAAATTAAAGAACGCAACTAATTATTTACCATCCTAGTAATTATAATGTTATAAATCCCCCTCACATCTTGCACAATTTAAATTAGTCTGTATAATTTAATAGTGATGAAATTATAAGAGGGGGATTTTGTATTATATTCTCTTTAATTGTTACCTGTGAGTAGCGAAAGGAAATGACTATGAAAGAAGTAAATTCATACGGTTGGAAAGCTGTTATTGGTTCCTCTATTGGCTATGCCATGGATGGGTTTGATCTCTTGATTCTCGGCTTTATGCTGACCTTAATTTCAGGGGACTTAGGTTTGACCACAGGTCAAGCAGGTTCCCTTGTGACGTGGACCTTGGTAGGTGCTGTAATTGGTGGTTTTATTTTTGGTACCTTGTCAGATAAGTTTGGTCGTGTTCGTGTGTTGACATGGACTATTGTGTTATTTGCTGTATTCACTGGTCTATGTGCTTTTGCACAAGGTTATTGGGATCTTCTCATATATCGTACAATTGCCGGTATCGGTTTAGGCGGTGAATTCGGTATTGGTATGGCCTTAGCAGCCGAAGCATGGCCTGCACAACACCGTGCAAAAGCGACGAGCTATGTTGCCATTGGTTGGCAGTTAGGCGTATTGGCCGCAGCACTGTTAACGCCCGTATTACTCCCTTATATTGGCTGGCGTGGTATGTTCATGGTTGGCATTATTCCTGCCTTTGTAGCCTGGTTCTTCCGTGCGAAATTACATGAACCAGAAATCTTTGTTCAAAGTAAAGAAATTAAGGAACACTCCCATACGAACTCATTCAAGTTATTAGTAAAAGATGTAAGAACTACAAAGACCTCTATAGGTGTTGCTATTTTAACATCTGTTCAAAACTTTGGTTACTACGGTATTATGATTTGGTTGCCTAACTTCTTGAGTAAGCAATTAGGGTTTTCTCTTACAAAATCGGGTTTGTGGACTGCCGTAACTGTATGTGGTATGATGGTCGGCATTTGGTTATTCGGACGATTGGCAGATAAAATTGGTCGTAAACCGACATTTATTTTGTTCCAAGTATGTGCTGTGGCATCTATCTTGATTTACTCTCAACTATCTGATCCAACAGCTATGCTATTTGCTGGTGCTATATTAGGGGCCTCCGTAAATGGTATGATGGGTGGCTACGGTGCCTTAATGGCGGAAGCATATCCAACAAGTGCTCGTGCAACAGCTCAAAATGTATTATTTAACATTGGTCGTGCCGTAGGTGGCTTTAGCCCAATGGTAGTAGGCATGATCATCTCACTGTATTCCTACCAAGTGGCAATCGCTTTCCTCGCGATTATCTATGTAATCGATATTTTAGCAACAGTATTCTTAATTCCTGAACTAAAAGGTAAGGAACTAGAATAAATAAATATTTGTGAAAGCTTTACATTGAAAAGAACATAGACGTTTTATATTGAAAAGCATATAAAAATCAAGAGGCTCTGTCATAAGACAGAGCCTTTTATAGTATGTTTAATTTAAAATATTAGAATTATCTAGAATATTTGGTCTATTTAGAATATTTAGACTTAAGCAATTCCGATCCAGTGCCAGTATGTTAGGGCAAATATGAGCATCATCACATAGCCAATGATAGTCAAAGGAATACCTGTAGTCATAAATGTTTTTACGTCGAATGTATCTGTACCGTAAGCTACCATGCCTTGTGGTGAGTTGACTGGTAGTACTAGACCGAAGCAAACTGCATATTGCATAAGCATTGTTACACCAAGTGGATTAAGACCTTCTGCGGAGTGTCCCATAACGATGGATATTACGATAGGAATCATGGCAGAGGAGAGGGCTGTAGCTGATGCAAATCCAAGGTGGATTAAAATTAAGAAGGCAGCCATAATAGCAATCAAAAGGAATACGCTTGCCGTTTCAAGGGAAAAGGTATTTACAAATACTTGAGCGAGCCAGGTGGCCGCTTTTGTTTTAAGTAATACAGAACCAAGACCGATACCAGCACCAAACATGACAATGGAGCCCCAATCTATGTTGGATTGGGCAAATTTCCATTCCAGAATACCGAGATTAGGGAAGAAGAATAGTGCGATGGCTACGATTGTTGAGGTTGTAGTATCGATGGTATGTAACTTACCTCCCGTCGCCCACAATGCTAATAGACCAATAGAGATACATAATAGTTTCTTTTCATCGAATGTCATTGGACCGATTTCTTTACGCATTTTAGCGAGTTGTACATCACCGCCAACGAGTTCTTTAAATTCAGGTTTAATTAAAGCTTGCGTTACAAAGTAGGTAATGATAGCCATAATTATGGAGAATGGTGCAGCTGCTGTGAGCCAATTAATCCAACTTACAGATGTGTTCATCTGTGTTTGCATAAACCCAACAGCTACGAGGTTTTGGGCGGCTGCTGTTTGAATCATGATATTCCAAAAGGTATCTACCTGTACGGCGCCTACCATGAGGAGAGCTGCTACGCGGCTTTTACGTTCAATACCTAGGTTTTCAACGATACCGATAATAATTGGAGCAAGACAAGCGATACGAGCTGTTGCACTCGGTACAAAGAAGGCTAGAATAAGACCTGTAATAATAACACCTAAATAGATGCGGCTTACCTTTGTGCCTACACTAGATAATACGAGCATGGCAATGCGACGATCTAGTCCCGTTTTACGCATGGCTACGGAAATAAACATAGCGGCACCTACGAGAATCATCGCAGGAGAAGAATAACCTGAAATAATTAGTTTTAAGGCATTAGCTGTGCCCATAGCTTTTGCTGGCGCCTCTGGATTTGGAGCGAAACCTAGTAACAAGGCTGTGAGCGCCGTAATCATGGTCGCACTTACCGGATAGGATACAGCTGACGTCATCCATAAGATGATAGCAAAGGCAAGTACACCAATCATACGATGACCACCAGTAGATAATGTTTCTGGTGTTGGTAATAATAAAATGCCACCGAGAACAATGAAGGAAAGAATGAGACCAATATTTTGAGCGGTTGTACGTACCTTTAGAGGAGGGGCACTGTTTGTTGCACTCATGATAAAACTCCTTTCAATATGTTTAATGCTTAATTAATATAAATATTTTTCTAGTTAGCGTTAGCGTAAATAAATATATATTTATTATTGTTATCGTGTTTTTAGAAAATTAATTATAAATCTATAAGACTATTGTATATTTAAAGAGGTCTACTTGTCAGTAATAACACATATATACAGAACATAGATAGTCTGTTATACTATAAGAGTTGTAATAATAAATTTATCAAGAAAAGCTCAAGATTGTTGTTGACTTTCACTATCTAATTTGTTATTATAATTAAGTAATTTATGAAGCAGAGGCCATCCGCCACTCACCTAATACCAAGAAGTATGAGGTTAATATAGAGAATTCTATTCGGATGGTGTTTGCCGTCCGTTTTTTTTATTCTCTTGGAGGTGAACGCTATTAGCAAGGATACACCACGCATTAATGAAGAAATTCGTGCTCGTGAACTTCGTGTAGTAGGTCCTGAAAACGAACAAATCGGTATTATGTCTGGCCGTGAGGCTTTGGCATTGGCTGAAGAACAGCATCTTGATCTTGTGGAAATTGCACCTAACGCTAAACCACCAGTAGCTCGCATTATGAACTACGGTAAATATCGTTATGAACAACAAAAACGCGAGAAAGAAGCGAAGAAAAAACAAAAAATCGTAACTTTGAAAGAAGTCAAATTACGTCCACATATTGAAGACCATGACTTTTACGTAAAAATGAAAAACGCATCCAAATTCTTGGCTGAAGGTAACAAAGTAAAAGTAACCATTATGTTCCGCGGTCGTGAACTTTCACATCCAGAACTAGGCATGGCAGTGTTGACACGTTTTGCTGAAGAACTCAAAGAAACGGCGTCTATTGAAAAAGCAGCTAAATTAGAAGGTCGTAACATGACCATGATTTTAGTAAGTAAATAAGGTATTGGGAGGATTATATTATGCCAAAAATTAAAACTCGTCGCGCAGCGGCTAAACGTTTCGCAGTAACTGGTACTGGTGAATTCAAGCGTGCGAAAGCTTTCAAAAGCCACATTCTTGAGAAAAAATCTCCAGCTCGTAAACGTAATTTACGTAAAGCTACATTGGTTGCAAAAGCTGACCATAAACGCGTAGCTAAATGCTTACCATACGCTTAATCGTTAACTATTAGATCGATACATCGTAATTTAGGAGGAATATACAATGGCAAGAGTGAAAAAGGGCGTTACAGCTCATGCACGTCATAAAAAGATTTTAAAATTAGCTAAAGGTTACCGTGGTACACGTTCCCGTTTGTTCAAAAAAGCTAACGAAACAGTAATGAAAGCGTTATACTACGCTCGTCGTGACCGTCGTGCAAAAAAACGCGAATTCCGTCAATTGTGGATCGCTCGTATCAACGCAGCGGCTCGCATCAACGGTACAACTTACAGCCGTTTCATCGCTGGTTTAGCTAAAGCAGGCGTTGAAGTTAACCGTAAAATGTTGGCTGACTTGGCAGTTAACGATGCAGCAGCATTCGCTAAACTTGTTGAAGTAGCTAAAAACGCTTAATAGCATAACCATATATATATATTGAGGACTCTCTTTGGAGGGTCCTTTTTTATGTGGTGAAAGTAATAGATTATCAATACTTTTATAATATGATATCCTATACATATAATGTGTGTGATAATATTAAAAGAGAGGATTTAAATTAATGAAAAAGTTATTTTCTATGTTATTGTTAGCATGTATAGTAATACCATTACAAATCCAAGCTATATCGATGGAAGCTATTAAAAATGATAAGAATAATATTCCTATTCTTACAGGGAAAAATGCCATTACGTATTTTGTAGACAAGAGTTCTATTAAAAGAATAGAAGAGAACCAGTTTATTTATAAAGTACAGGCAGTTGTATATGAGGTTGAAAATAATAATAGTAGTAGAACTGATTCATATATTCACAAGGTTTTAGTTACTTATCGATATAATAAACAAGCTAGCTCTGGTATGAAATTAACGATAAATAGTGTGGAAGATTTTAATTATGATGGCGTAGCCTTGGGTGCCTTTAGCAATATTCCAGAACAATACGTTGATGTAGCTTTGCGTGATCCTAAATATGCTGTAGGTAAATATATCTTTAAAGAAGCTTATGGTACAGCTTTTGGAAATATAAATCTTCATATGAAATAAGATACATGAGTTTATTTGAAATACACAGATAGAAGATAATTTGGTATTATGCAAATCCGCCAATTGTAGATCGCTCGTATCAACGCAGCGGCTCGCATCAATAGCACAACTTACAGCCTTTTCATCGCTGGTTTAGTAAAGCAGGCGTTGAAGTTAATCGTAAAATGTTGGCTTACTTAGCAGTTAAATTATTTTATAAGGAGTGAACTTTATGACAGGACAAATGGAATCTCGATTTGAAGGCTCTGTACTTGGATATATCGGGTATACTTTGGCAGCGTTTCTGATTACGGTATGTACCTTCGGCATTGCATTCCCTTGGGCGGAGGTTATGTTCCGGAGCTGGATTTGCCGTAATACGATTATTAATGGTAAACGACTTTACTTTGATGGAACTGGTACACAACTATTTGGTAGTTATATTAAATGGTGGTTCTTCACCTTTATTACCTTTGGCATTTATAGCTTTTGGTTGTTCAATAAAATGACACATTGGCGCGTTAAGCATACACACTTTGTCGAGTAATAGTATAAGAAATATATTTTAAGTATTAAAGCCTATAGTACATATTCAGTACTATAGGCTTTTATCGTATTCGATATATTATTTTCTATACCCGCCACATCCTCTTGGATTAGAGTTTGGGCTACAATAACTTTGGCTAGTATTGTTACAAGTTGTATTGCTAATGTTATTACAGTTATATTGTGTATTAGCATTACAATTGGCTTGAGTACCATTGCATACGTAATCGTAAGCAAATCCTGTAGACACAGCAGCAGTCACGGCTAAAAAGGTCATGACGAGCATACGTTTTGTAAACTTCATAGGTATCACCTCCTTAACGTTATAATTATATTGTACTACTATAGGTCAAATAAAATATGATATTCTATACATATATACTATTTGAGAGGCATTATGTGAAAGGATGAGAGTCTATTATGAAACGTGTATTGATGGCTACATTATGTTTAAGCTGTGTTACGTTAGGAAGTCATGCGATTGATATTAATATACCAGGTGCGGATCCTACAATATCAAAGAATGCATATCAAAATTATCGTAAGACTGACAATGAAGTCCAAAAGACTGAAAATATTATAGCTAATCAGATACGAGATGAATATACTAATAATAAGTCTAAAAAATGGACAGTAGATGAGTTGGAATACTTCACAAAAGAATTGTATCATTTTACAAAACAGTCTTCTTCTGTTTTTATTCTTAAGGATAACGGGGCAAATATCAAATTTACTGTGCCAGAGAGTAGCCAGTTTGGTAAAACTATAAAAGGGGACCCATTAACTACAGATATTAAACAAGGGAATTTTCGTTTAATTGAGGGCAATCTACACTATACTATTCGTAAGAATAGTGAAAGCCAGGCTAAGGAAAATTCATTCTCTTATCCTACTGTTAGAAATGCCACATGGGAGATTGGGCAGACTAAAAGTGGAGCTTTAGAAGGGGCCATTAATTTTAGCGTAAAGTCTGATCCTTTGATGTCTTATCATATTAGTTATGATTTGATTAAGAAAAAGGAACTAAAACTATTAAAGACACATGATCAGAAGTATGTGTATAAAGAGCTAATGTCACCATTAGTTAATTATGTACTACCTTCAATTGAACCAGCAAAACAAATACTTTCAAAAACAAAACCAATAACTATTAATGGATTCACGTTCCAAACGTTAAAATCAAGTAATTTAGTGTATCATGGCTCTGATAATGATGCAATTTATATCTATGATGGTAAAAAATATCGTGAAGGTATCATGGTGAGAGCATTAAAACCGGAAGAGTTGGCTAATCGTCATCAAATTAATTATAAATTGATACGATTCTTTATTATGTATAAGCCATATTCCGATTTTAAGCCAATTCAATACGCAACAGTTTGGAATGATGCTACTCCTGCTATGTACATGGAGGTTGAACGATCTACATCTAGAATGTACATTCAATCGCTCTATGATGATAAAAACTTATATACTCACTTTATAATGGCCGATTATGATTATAAAACACCATCAAAAGACTTACGCGATATAGTTCAATATGTGGACAATGTAAATGATAAAGATAAATATGCTAAAACCCAAGCTGGGATGGGAGCTATGCCTAAAGGTATATATGAAAACTCATCTGTAAAATAAGGAAGAAATAGTCAACCTCACATATAATCTTGACTTGATTCCAAATTTAATTTATGAAAATATATATGTAAGTTTTACCACATATATTCACTATTATCATAGTAAAGTGTTTATATGTGGTATTTTTTATAGTAAAATGAAAAATACATGAGGTGCTTTGTTGGATATATTAATTCCATTTAAAAGAGGGGTCTTAATTTTGAATAAATTAATTATCTGTTCTGGCGTATTAAAACGACTGATTCTTTGTACTACTATAATTATGTTTTTAGTATTTCTTTTAATTAATGATAATATAATAGGAAGTATTTTATTTTCAGGAATATTTATTTTGGTTACTGGGTATTATTTTAAAGTTCCTAGATATCTAATTTTATATATTCTAGGTGCTATAGGATTTTATGTTGTAACTAATTTTGTTTTACCAAGTATTGGTAGTAATCTATTTTCCGAATTTATTTTTATGGATAAGTATGGAGGTTTAGTTTATGCAAATATGTACACATTTTTGATCATTTTAATTTTTGAAATTTTAGAATATCCTAAAGAAATATTAGTCAAAATAGATAAGGATAATTTGTTTAGAGAACGGAAACTTGATTTATATAATATTAGAAAGCTTATAAAGGAAAATAAATCTAATTTACTCGGTATTGATGCTTTATGGGGAATGGGAAAAACCTCTTTAATAAATCATCTAATTAAAGAGGAAAATAATAACTATAGATTTATAGTTATTGATGTATTATCTTTAAATTTAGATAATACAATTGATTTATTAATAAAAAAGATTAACTTCTTTTTATTGAAGGACGGTATTCGTAATTTTAGTGCAAGTCGGTTATTGGCTATTCTACAAAATAAATATAAACCTTTATATAATGTATTGTTAGACGATGATGATTCATATTATGATATTTTCGAGTCATTTAAGGTGGGAATTAGTAGACTAAGAAAGCCTATTATTGTTATTTTGGATGATGTGGATAGAATTAATCAAGTTGATCATTTAAAAAAACTATTTTTTATTAGTGAGAAATTAAGTAATTCTAGTAATAGTAACTTAAAATTTCTAATGCTTTATAATTCTGAAAAGTTACTAGAACAAGGCTTTAGTGAGATATATTTACAAAAATATATTCCTAATAAAGTCCGTTTAACTGATATGACTTTTTACTCTATTTTAAATACTTTAATAGTTCAAGACGTAGGAGCAAATTCATTTATAAATAAAAATAGATATTTAATAGAGAAGATATTGTCAAGAATCCATAATCGCTTGAATTTATTAAATACTGAAGAGATTAATGCATATTTCCGAGATTATCATAATATAAGGACTATTAAGTTTTTTCTAGAAGAGTTAGAGTCAGTATCTTTAACAATGCCTGATAGTATGCAGAACCAGGTGATATTAAAAGAAACTTTAATTATAGCTTGCTATATTAAACATTTTATTCCGGAGATATATAATAGTCTAAATACAAATTTATCACTTTTAGATAATTTAAAGATAGAAGTTGATAATAATATTGTGCTACCACAAGGATTTAAGCACAAATTTCATTGTGGGTTAGCCAAATATTCAGACATTTCTCTGAAATTTAATAGACTAAACTTTATGAAAATGCTAGTTTATTTCCTTTTAAATATTCCTGAAGACATAGATTCTAATATTCAATCCTGGTATAAATATAAAAGATTAGAAACTGCATTGTATCACTATATTATGTTTGGATTAGATTATCAAATAAATTATGAACAAATTGCTTCTGGATTAAGAGATATTCTCAAGTCACCTACTTGGAAAATTGATGCCTATAATATATTCAAATTACATTTTTGGGGTAAAGATACATTGCAAGTATCTTATTTTTATAATATAGAACCTTGGATGGTATATTTAGACACATATAAAATTTTGATATATACTTGGACTAAAGAGGAAGCAAATTTACATTATATAAAGCTGATAAGAGAATATTTCACTTCAAAACACCCAAGGATTTCATTAAATGGTAATGCAGTTGAGTTTTTTGTTAGTTTGCTTGATTCCATAGGTTTATATAAATTTAGTGCAGTATTAAACTGTTATTTAATATTGGCATTTAAATACTTTTATAAACAAAAGTCATCTTTAAATGAACACGATTTACTAAAGATTAAACGTAGCTTTTTAAAAGTTATTTTTGATTTAGGTTACACTAAAGATTCATATAATAAAAAAAATGTGCATATATTGAATGAAAATCAGCGATTAGATCTATGTATTACTGATGCCATAGAAGTTATAAAGATGGAAATTCAATTTATTCATGATAATATAGATACTTTTTCTAATTTAAAGTATTATACTTATCAGTATAAATTAATTAGAGTAACTCTAAAGTTATTAATGCGTTTAAAATTTAATGATGCATTACAACAACATAAAAAAATAAAGGATGTTGTTGGTTTACCAAACTATACAGATAAGCAATTTAATTCAGATATTCGTAGAAATTTATATACTCCTACTGATTTAAGACGTGAATTAGATCATCGTATTGCCTATAATAAACAAAAAGAAAGGAATATATATGATAACAGGAGAAATTAAAAATAAAGTAGATAAGATATGGGAGAATGTCTGGGCTGCAGGCTTAACAAATCCTTTATCTGTAATTGAGCAAATTACATATTTGATGTTTATACGTGCATTGGATGATCAAGAAATTAATAATATTCGTAGTAAGACTTTACTTGGTGCAGATGTGGAATTAATCTTTCCAGAGTCGGATATTGGACAAGCTATGCGTTGGAGTAATTTTAAATTTAGAAACGCTGATGAAATCTACAATATTGTTTCTAATTTTGTATTCCCAGCTATTAAGGCTATGAAGCATGGGAAATTGCCAGATTTTGATGAACATGGAAAGTTAATCCCCATTCCTGATACGGATGAAACAAAGGATGGTTTTGATTTCTTTGCTAAGCATATGTCTACAGCTACTTTCATAGTTCCGACTGCACAAGTACTTGAAAAAATTATTACGGGATTGGATGATTTATATACTCATGATATTGCGAATTTAGATATGCAAGGTGATTTGTATGAATATATGCTTTCAAAATTATCTACAGCTGGAACGAATGGTCAATTTAGAACACCAAAGCATATACGTGAAATGATGGTTCGATTATTAAAGCCTACATCAAAGGATATAATTTGTGATCCTGCATGTGGTACCGCGGGGTTTTTAGTATCTGCTGCAGAATATGTTCGAACTAATCATAGTGAAAAAATGAATAAAGATGACTGGAAACACTATGAAAGTAACATGTTTAGTGGATTTGACACAGATACAACAATGCTTCGTATATCTGCAATGAACTTAATGTTACATTCCATCAAATATCCTCAGGTTGATTACAAAGATAGTCTATCGAAACAAAATACTATACATGATGCATATACTATTTGCTTAGCTAACCCACCATTTAAAGGTAGTTTAGATAAGGAAACTATTAATGATGAATTGCGTAGTATTACCAATAATACAAAAAAAACAGAGCTCTTATTTTTGGCACTATTTTTAAGAATTTTGAAAAAAGGTGGTACTTGTGCCTGTATTGTACCAGATGGGGTTCTATTTGGTTCTTCTAAAGCACATGTAGCTCTTCGAAAAGAAATTATTGAAAATCATCATTTGCGTGCTATTATATCTATGCCTTCAGGTGTTTTTAAACCTTATGCAGGGGTATCTACAGCGATTATGATTTTTACAAAAACTCAAGCTGGTGGAACCGATAATGTTTGGTTTTATGATATGAAAGCAGATGGCTTTAGTTTAGATGATAAACGGCAACCTATTGAAGATAATGACATTGCTGATATTATTGAACGTTTTGAACATATTGATAGTGAAAGTGAACGCAAGCGTACTGAACAAAGTTTCTTAGTACCTAAACAAGAAATCGTGGATAATGGATATGATTTATCTATTAATAAATATAAAGAGATTGAATATATCCCGGTCGAATATCCTCCAACTAGCGAAATATTAGCTAATATTAAGGCTTTAAATGAACAAATTATGGCTGATACGGATGAGCTAGAACGATTATTAAATGACTAAATTCATATTTGGAGAGATGAATGAATATTTCTGAGTTTTGTAAAATTTATACT